>JAGZGB010000156.1 GCA_018367495.1 Veillonella sp.
TATTACATCGCTCATAAGCTGGTAAAAAAATCTCTTGATGATGGGTATCTCGTAGGTTCCCGTGGTTCCGTAGGGTCATCCTTTGCCGCTACCATGTCTGAGATTACAGAGGTAAACCCATTACCGCCTCATTATGTATGCCCTAACTGTAAATATTCAGAATTCTTTGAAAAGGGTGAATATGCAGGGGGCTTTGACTTGCCTCGTAAAGACTGTCCTGAATGCGGTCATGCTTTACAAACAAATGGACATGATATTCCATTTGCAATTTTCCTTGGTTTTGAAGGTGACAAGGTTCCAGATATTGACCTTAACTTCTCCGGTGATTACCAAGCAAAAGCTCACAAATATACGGAAGAACTATTTGGTCGTGACAATGTATTTAAAGCCGGTACAATTGGTACTATAGCTGATAAAACTGCTTTTGGTTATGTTAAAAAATACGCCGAAATTCGAGATATACAAGCCCGCAATGGATTCTTTGAACATTTAGCGAAAGGCTTTACAAATGTAAAGAATACTACGGGACAACACCCTGGTGGTATTATGGTATGTCCTCGAGATATGGATGTGCATCATTTTACGCCCATACAACATCCAGCGAATAAAAAGGAAAGTGGCGTATTAACGACACACTTTGATTATCACTCCATCGAAGGTCGTATGACTAAGCTTGATATTCTGGGCCATGATGATCCCACAATTATTCGTATGCTAGAGGATTTGACAGGTATCGATGCTAAGACAATACCATTTGATGATCCAAAGACATTGAGCTTGTTTTCCTCTACAGAGGGGATTGGTTTAACACCTGAACAATTGCAAGGTGACCAGGTAGCCAGCTTGGCCGTACCAGAATGTGGTACGAAGTTTGTACGGGGCATGTTGGAAGACTCTTGTCCGCAAACCTTCTCTGACTTAGTACGTATCTCTGGTTTCTCTCATGGTACGAATGTATGGCTCGATACTGCGCAAGACCTTATTAAAAATGGAACTTGTAAGTTAAACGAAGCTATTTCCACCCGTGACGACGTAATGAACTTCTTGATTCATCGTGGTATGGATAGAAAGCACAGCTTCTTCGTTATGGAAAACGTACGTAAAGGGAAGGGGATTGAAAAACGAAATAAACAAGGTCAAGCTACAACGGAATTTGAAGCAGAAATGCGTGAAAATAATATTCCTGAATGGTTTATTGAGTCTTGTAAAAAGATTTCCTATTTATTCCCAAGGGCCCATGCGGTAGCATATGTAATGATGGCCTTCCGTATTGCATGGTTTAAGGTATACCATCCATTGGCATTCTATGCAGCATATTTCTCCATTCGCGCGAAAGCCTTCGACTTACGAATCATGACAGGAGACCTTAAAACACAATTGACCGAGTTTAACCGTATCAAGGCTCTTGATCGTGCTGCCAGCCCTAAAGACAAGGACCTTATGAGTGCCTTGGAAGTATCTATGGAAATGTATCAACGAGGCTATCGTTTTATTAATGTAGATATTCAACATTCTGAAGCTAGACGCTTTAGCATTAAGGATGGAGCTTTATTGCCACCATTCTTAGCTATTGATTCACTTGGTGAAACAGTGGCTGATGCTATCGTCGAGGAAAGAAATGAACGTCCATTTACATCTCTAAAAGACTTACAACGCCGTTGTAAAGTATCAAATACCATCATTGATCTTATGAAAGACCTCAAATGCTGTGGTGAACTACCTGAAGATGAACAAATGTCACTCTTTGGGGCATAATTTAATACAAAAAAAACTACATACAAAGTAAGCACTATACACCTAAAGAGGAATATAGTGCTTATTTTTATATATTTTGTTACAATACAGTTAATATATATCATTGATACTAGGGAGTTTTGGAATATGATAGAGCGACTTCAAAATCAAGTGGATGAAATAGAACTTTGGGATGTTGAGTTAGAGGATATGCCTAATCTAGAAGCATCAGATATTCCAGGAGTATACTTTAACGAATTCCGAGAATATGTTGATGAAGAGGGGAATATACTGTCCCCATCAGAGGTCGATCGATTACGGTATAAAGGTGACTACGAGGACGATTATTATAGATAGAAATAATTAAAATGTCATATTTATATTATTTTTATATTACAGTGAGTGGGTTAGTTATGAGAGTTCCAATATATGAAGCTTTAGCACACTATAAAAGAAA
>JAGZGB010000157.1 GCA_018367495.1 Veillonella sp.
CACTCTGTATTAGTTTCCAAATTATTGAAAAAGCGGATTGCTTGGCCCCATACATAGCGTCCCAATGCAGAGTCAATAGATTCATTTTCCTTCAAGAATTGAACGGCCTTTTTCTGTACCGTTTCTACCAATCGTTCTGGTGAAAGTCCATCTCCGCCAAAGGCGATGGCCAATTCACGAAAGAAAGAATCCTTTGTATAAGTTTTCATAATGTCTAGCATGACGCGATACAAATACGGATATACCTGATTTGATGCGATAACACGCTGACATGTGCGGTTAAAATAAAGCCAAAACACGCTTGCTGTGTGACGTTCTAGCATACAACGACCAAAGAGAATAACAAGGGGTGTTGCTTTCCAGTTTGTAACCCCCTTATAAATGGCCTTATTAATCTCTTGGCGCATCGGTTCAATATCCATATGAGATAAAACTTGATTGCCCACACCGTACAAGAGATTTCGAATTTGAACTTGTCCCACATCGCTCATGCCGTATTCAACGATACGGACCATAACGCGTTCTTTTTTGATAGCATAATACATCTGTGGCACGCGCAATAGCTCTTCGCTGAGCATAGTACGGCCTATCTGAATTAATCGTTCCTTACTGCGCGGCAAGATTGCCGTTTTGAAAGGAATGCCTAAAGGCTTCGTAAAGAGAGCCGTTACTGCATACCAGTCCGCAAGGCCGCCTATCATAGCTGCCCCAGAGATATGCATGATAAAGGCCCAAAATGTATCATGTCGCTGTGGATATGAAATTAAAAATATAATAGCCATGACAACCAACAGGGTGGTTGCCACTGGTTTGGTTTTCATCATCACTTGATCCTAACTTACTCAATTACGCTTATAGACTGTTCCTATATAACGTAGTGACCTCGAGGTCTACGGACTTTCACAATTATATCTACAATCTAAAATGTAGCCTCATCGCCATCTTTTTGAGGTTCCCAAATCGGCACCTCCCCAAAGAGAGCTTTAAAGTATACAGACGGTGTCCATAATGGACCATTCAAATGCATTGGAATAAAGGCTTTATTCACCTGTACACGACGCAAAAATTCAATACTGCCCCACTCCATAGCGTCTTCCAAACGATTGTCTACAGGGAACATCGCTACATCTACGGCCAAACCGTCTAATTCCTTGAACTCACGCCAAGCCATACGCTTTGCATCCGCATTATTCTCTGGCGTATCACCAAGCCAATGCCACCAATTAAGGTCTCCTGCATGGAAGATAGAGTCAGAGTCGATATTCGCCGTATTTGTCTTTACGTAAAAAGAACCACCTTCATCGGTGCTGCCATACATATGGATGCCTACATCATCTAATAGTGCATCTTGGCCAGGGCGCATGGTAATACATTTTTTTACCTTGCCTTCTAATGGCACATCTTGATGGCAAATATAGCGCGTTTGAGGCCCATCAAATTCCGTAATGGATGGGTTAAAGTGATCTCCATGAGTGTGGCTCACAAAAAACCAAAGTTCACGCCCTCGTTTAGCCAACTGCCAAACAATATTATTAGGATCCTTATAATAATCAAACACATAGCAACGCTTACCATCCTCTACAAGGAATCCGCTATGCGCTAAAAAAGTAACATGTAACATTATTATCAATACCTCTAATTTATTGAGAATTTATATCATTCGTATTTTTTATTATACCATATTTTTCTAAATGCATGGCATAAACAAATGGCTATTCATGACACATATAAAGGACTTTTTTAAAGTCTTATCAAATATATAGTGCCCCATATGTATCATAATAAGGGCAGAAATGCCGCTGGCATTTCTTAGATGCGGCCAGCGGCTTTCATATAGTCGATATATTGGTTACCCCAGTTTTCAAGGGAAGCTAACACAGTTTTAAAACCAGCCCCCACTTCGGTAAGGCTATATTCAACCTTTGGTGGAATGGTTCCATATACTTCACGATGTACAAGGCCATCATCTTCCATTTGGCGCAACGCTCTTGTAAGTGTTGCTTGTGTGATTGGATGTAATCTCCGTTCTAATTCACGGAAGCGCACAGGACCTTCAGATAATTCATGCATAATCAACAAAGACCATTTGCCAGCCAATAACTTTTGGC
>JAGZGB010000158.1 GCA_018367495.1 Veillonella sp.
GTCTATACTTAGGTGTAAATACTATGTGGTATTTGCATAACCATTTTGTGTGCGCAAGGCTCTGTGTCTTTGTTGCCATATAAAATCACCTTTCTTTTGCATATAATGCGGCTTGAACACCTACATTATACTTAAGTAAGGTGATTTTTTTGTATAACTTTCGTTTCCGCACCCGCATAGCGGGTGGTTTAATGATTCGCGACTACGTCGCGAACCAGTCTAAAGACAATAATAAAAGCCCCTGTCTGATATTGATATGTACTACCTTTACTGGTTCTCCAGTAAAAATAGCATATCCAAACAGGGGCATTACTTTATAAACTTGCATCTACAAGTGCTTTTGTATATGGGTGTACCGCTTCTTTAAGTCGTTTTGATTCGATAGTTTCTACAATTTGCCCATCTTTCATAACGATGATTCGGTCTGTTACGGCCTGTAATAGTCCGATATCATGGCTGACGAACACGTAGCCGAAGGCTTGTTCCGAATGTAGTTTTTGTAATAGGTCTAGCGCCAACTTTTGGTTCACCGCATCAAGGGCTGATGTAGGTTCATCAAAGAGTACTAGCTTTGGGTTCATCAGCATAATTCGTGCTAATACAACACGTTGTAGTTGACCGCCGCTGACCTCATGAGGGTATTTGTTAACGATCGTTTCAGGTAGGTCAACATGTTGAATCCATTTGCGGATATCTTCCTTTGCAGCGGCTATATCCATAAGACCATAGTTGATATATGGCTCTAAGAGAAATGCTTCTAAGTTCATCCTCGGTGGAATCACCGCCAAGGGATTTTGAAACATCATCTGCATAGAACGATATATTTCTGTATGATTTTGAATGGAATCGATTTCCTCACCAAAGAGTCGCAAGATGCCAGATGTAGGTTTTTCTAGCATGGCAATCATCCTAAGCAATGTACTTTTACCAGAGCCACTACCACCAGCAATACCTACCCGTTCATTCTCCGCTACAGAAAAAGATACATCATCAACAGCACGAACCGTATGATGGTGGTTTGTATATTGTTTACATAAATGCTCAACTTGAATCATACTACACCACTTTCATTACGGAATCTAATAATACGCGCGTATACTCGTCTTTTGGATGGTTCATAATATCTTCCGTTGCCCCCACTTCAACGAGCTGGCCTTTATGCATTACACCAATGCTATTAGCGATATGTCCGGCAGCCTTGATGTTATGTGTTACGATAATCACTGTTGCACCAAGGGCTTGTGTTACCTCTTTTAAAAGGTCTAGCACAGAGGCTTGCACGAGCATATCCAGAGCACTAGTTGGTTCATCAGCAAATACGATGCTCGGCTTCAAGATGAGGCTTAAAGCTATTGCCAATCGCTGCTGCATGCCACCGCTCAATTGAAACGGATAAGACTGTAAAATCCGCTCACCATCATTGAGATGAACTAACTTCAACATATCGATGACGCGAGCTATTTCATAGCTTTCACCATGAGCACGGAACAAATCTTTGAAGTGATTTTCTACGGTGCGATTTGGATTTAGATAGGCACTAGGATTTTGAAAGATCATAGAAATCTTCGTGCCCCGTAATAGTCGCCAATCACTAGTTTTCAAGGTTGAAACATCTGTACCATTTAAGAGGATTTGACCACTAATGGTAGCTTGTTTCAACATGCCAAAGGCGGCGCGAACTAACGTAGATTTACCAGAGCCACTTTCACCAACGATGGCAAAGACCTCACCATTGGGCACGGAGAAGGATACATCGCGTACCGCTTGCTCCGTACCATATGAAATTGTAACCTTATCAAATACGATACAATCAGATTTATTCAATAGTAGAATCCTTTGTTAATAAGTAGTAATCGATAGGATGTGCTGGTACATTTTTAACCTTATTAGTGGATACAACTGTTGCACTTGGATACAACAAGTAAATATCTGCTACATCATCAACCAAAATTTGTTGTGCTTGTTTAGCAATAGTAGAGCGTTCGTTTTGATCAAATGTTACGGACAATTGGTCGATTAACGCATCTACTTGAGGGTTAGAGTAGCCACCAACGTTTGATTTCGCACCAGTTT
>JAGZGB010000159.1 GCA_018367495.1 Veillonella sp.
GCTTTGGCACTGGCTGGTGCCGTTATGCAAGGGGTATTCTCCAATCCGTTGGCTGATCCAGGTATTATGGGCGTATCCGCAGGGGCATCTCTCGGTGCGGTTATCGCCATCGCCCTTGGTGTAACATCTCTTGGCATGTTTTACATGCCTGCCTTTGCCTTCGTAGGGGCCTTTGTATCCGTTGGGATTACTATATTGTTAACATGGCGTAATAACAAGCTCGACACGACCACCTTGTTGCTTGCTGGTGTAGCTGTTAGTATGCTGCTCGGTGCTTTCACATCGGGCATTTTGACTATGATTAATGAATACCGCTTGCGTGAATTCCTATTTTGGATGGTGGGTGGACTTGATTTTCGTCGCTGGGACCACGTTCTACTAGCGGTGGGGCCTATCATGACGGGCAGCGTTATATTAATGATGCTCGGTCGTCACCTGAATGTACTCGTTCTCGGCGATACAGAGGCGCGTGCCTTGGGTTTGCCTGTTATGGTGTATCGCATGCTATTCCTGTTTTTGGCATCTGTCGTTACTGCTACTGCGGTGTGCGTCAGTGGTTCCATTGGTTTTGTAGGTCTTGTGGTACCACATATTGTGCGTATCTTAGTAGGGCCAGATCATCGAATACTATTGCCTATGGCGGCCGTTGGAGGCGCATTATTCCTCGTATTCTGTGATACATTAGGTCGCGTTATTGCTCAGCCAGTTGAGATTCGCGTAGGTATCATGACGGCTCTCTTAGGGGCACCGTATTTTCTTTATTTGCTTCATAGCTTGCGTAGTAAAGGAGGGGCCTAATGAAACTAGATGTCCAATCTCTATCCGTCAGATTAGGGGAAACTACCATTCTAAAGGATGCGTCCTTCTCTATTGATAGCGGCGAGTTCGTCGGTATTATCGGCCCTAATGGCTCCGGTAAAACGACGTTGTTAAAAACCTTGCGTGGCCTCTATCCTACGTCTGGTGGAGATGTTTTGTGGGATGGTAAAAGCATCGCTTCTTTGAGCGATAAAGAAATCGCTCATCATGTGGCGTATATGCAACAGTCCGTCAATGTTTCCTTCGATTATGAAGCCGTCGATATTGTGATGACCGCCCGTTATCCTTATTTGAAATGGTGGCAACAAGAGGGGCCAGAAGATAAGGTTATCGTTGAACAGGCTATGAAAGAGGTAGGTGTTTATCATCTGCGAAATCGTTCTGTACAATCCTTGAGTGGTGGTGAACGACAACGGGTATTCTTAGCAAAGGCTTTGGCACAACAAACAGAGTTCCTATTACTAGATGAACCGACGGCTGCTCTCGATTTAGTCTACGCTGACGACATTTTCCATGAAGGCCGCCGATTATGTGACGAAGGCAAAACGATTTTAATTGTCGTTCATGACTTAGAATTAGCCGCAAAATACTGCACCAAACTCGTCTTAGTTAGCGATGGACACATCGTTGATGTAGGTGTGCCTCGAGATGTATTGACGGCAGAAAATCTACGAAATGCGTTCCGTTTATCGGCCGCGGTCTATGACGATCCGTACTTTAAACAACAACGTATCTTTGTATTCCCAAAAGGAACTATAAAGATTGATGACTTCAAACAAACCGAAGTTACTTCAGAAATGTCTATTGATCCAAATCTGAAATAGTTAGAATGGATTACGATACTTAGCGTTTTCCTAGGGGTTATTGATTTATTATGTATGGTGACTATTTTGTATTGCGAATCTGAGTGAGGTTAGGTGTATGCTATATCCATTTACTGCTATTGTTGGTCAAGATGAAATGAAATTGGCCTTGTTGCTCAATGCCATAAACCCATCAATCGGCGGTGTCTTAATTGAAGGCGAAAAAGGCACTGCTAAGTCTACGGCTGTACGTGCGTTAGCGAATCTGTTACCTCCTATGGAAACAGGCGCATCAGCGATGTCTGTTGTTGAGCTACCTATCAATGCTACAGAAGATCGCGTTGTAGGATCCATAAATTTGGAAAAGGCATTGCAAGAGGGTGTAAAAGCCTTTGAACCGGGTATTTTACACGCAGCCCATCAAAATATTCTTTACGTAGATGAGGTTA
>JAGZGB010000160.1 GCA_018367495.1 Veillonella sp.
ATGTTACCTTGTAGAACTAGGTAGCCCCACAAGATACAAATTAAAGCGGCACAACCATAAACCCCGGGAGCCCAATGTTGGTCGTTGAATTTAGGGTGGAAATGACCTAATAATTCTTGAAGTAAGTAACGACCTACACGAGTACCAGCATCGATCAAGGTCATGATGAACAATGCTTCGAACATGATACAGAAGTGATACCAGTAACCCATCAAGTGATCCATATTAGGCAATCTGGAGAAGATATGAGCCATACCTACTGCAAGGGATACGGCACCACCAGGACGGTGCATCAAGTCTTCACCAACCATTGCAGACAATGCTGGCAATTCATGAACTTGAAGGCCTAAAGCTTTGAAAGACTCAACTGTGGAGTTAATCGCAAAGTAATCATCTGGATGCAATGCAGTGGCAGCAATCAACGCCATCATAGCGATGAAGCCTTCTGTTAACATCGCACCATAACCGATAGGTAAAATTTCTTTTTCATTAGTAAGCATTTTAGGTGTTGTACCTGTAGCAATAACAGTATGGAAGCCAGATAACGCACCACATGCGATAGTAATGAAGATGTAAGGGAATACGGAACCTTTCAATACAGGGCCGCCGCCATAGATATAAGGAGTAATAGCCGGCATCTGAATTTCAGGCATTACGATGATAATACCAAGTGCCAATGCGCCGATTGTACCGATTTTAAGGTATGTAGACAAATAGTCACGAGGAGCAAGTAACAACCATACTGGCAATGCAGCTGCAAAGAAACCATACACAGCAAGCATAATTTCAATAGTTTGCAAGTCGTATGTAAACCAAGATGCATATTCGCTAGCCGCTACATTTGGACCGTAGATGATAGCTGCGAAGATTAAAGCTACACCAATAATAGTCGCTTCTTGGATTTTACCAGGACGCAACCATTTCAAATAAATACCAATAAAAATAGCGATTGGAATGGTAGCAAATACGGAGAAGAATCCCCAAGGAGAGTTATGCAATGCGTTAGCTACTACTACAGCCATACCAGCAAGGGTAATGATCAATAAGAATAAGGTAGCGAGCATAGCACCAAAACCAGCAAGTTTACTGATTTCTTCGCGAGCAATATCCGCAATCGATTTACCATCGTAACGAACGGAAGCAAACAAGATAACCATATCATGCACAGCACCGGCTAATACAGAACCAATTAGGATCCATAATGCGCCAGGCAAATAACCAAACTGTGCTGCGATAACAGGACCTACCAGTGGACCTGCACCAGCAATTGCTGCAAAGTGATGACCAAAGGTTACCCATTTGTTGGTTGGCACGTAATCGTGACCATCATTGTGAACCATAGCTGGAGTTGGACGATATTGATCCAATGTCAGTACCTTAGCCGCTATAAAAGCCCCATAAAAGCGGTACGCTAAAATTAGAATACACGCGGAGGCAATAACTAAGTAAATACCATTCATAACCATATAAACACCTCCAATAATCACGTGACATGGAGTATATGAATATTACTGATAAAACTTATGTATCGTATCCATGCCACAATGGCTTCCTAAAATGTTAGTACTTACAACATTATTGTATAACTAATCAACAAGGTGTCAATTATTAATTTCTCATTTTGAAAGTTAAGTATAACTATAAAGCATAATAACGGCATTCTCTACCTATGAGATGCCGTTATTATCCTAGATATATTGGTTACTGAATGACTTATTCCTATCTGTAATGAAAGATAGCTATATCCCTATTCTCCTGCTGCTCTATAAGTTTTTGTAATAGTCCCAAATGTACGCAACAAATTTAGACCTACGACACCGCTTTTTTCAGGATGGAATTGCATTCCATATACTCTACCACGTTCTACAATACCAGGTACATCGATACCATAATTTGCAGTAGATATAATATATTCAGGGTCTGTATCCACATAATAGGAATGAACAAAATACGTATATTGATCGTCTACATTGCTAAAAGCACTATCAGGATGGTGTACTATATTTTTATTCCACCCCATATGAGGCACGCTAAGGCCAAGGTTGCGAGGAATTTCTTTTACCTTACC
>JAGZGB010000161.1 GCA_018367495.1 Veillonella sp.
TAGCAAATTCTAAGCACGCCTCAAAATCAGCTGGTACCGGTGCTTCAAAGTGCATTTCTTCACCTGTAATAGGGTGTTTAACATCTAACGATTTAGAATGTAATGCTTGCCCTTCTATAGGAAAATCCATACGTCTATATCCATAAAATGGGTCATTAACAACAGGATGTCCAATATGAGCAAAGTGAACACGAATTTGATGGGTTCTGCCAGTCTCCAAATTACATTCAACCAATGTTTGATGACCATAACGCTCCAATACTTTAAAATGTGTTACTGCATCTTTACTGTTTTCAAAGACAACAGCCATTTTCATACGGTCCTTAGGATGGCGTCCAATAGGCGCCTTTATAGTCCCCTTTTCTTCTACAATATTGCCTTGTACTAGCGCCCAGTACGTACGTCTTGCAGAATGTGCTTTTACTTGTTCTGCTAAACCAATATGCGCTGCATCATTTTTTGCCACCATCATAACGCCAGACGTATCTTTATCTAAGCGATGCACAATACCTGGCCTAATTTCACCATTAATGCCTGATAGGTCCTTACAATGGAATAATAGAGCATTTACAAGGGTTCCAGAATAATTTCCTACTGCAGGGTGCACCACCATGCCACGAGGTTTATTAACAATAACAATATCGTGATCTTCGTATAAATAATCTAAAGGGATATCCTCAGGTTTAACCTCAATCGATTCAGGCTCTGGGATTTCTACATGAATTACGGTATCAGGTGTAAGCCGAAGATTAGCCTTCCCTACTTTATCACCTACTGTAACATGACCACCTTTAATTAAACTTTGAATATAGCTACGAGATCCTTCCATCTGTTCAGTTAAAAATACATCTAGTCTCATGCCTTCTTGCTCAGCACTTACAATATATTCATTCATCCTCTATTCCTCTTTGAGTCAAGTATAAGATATATATTTATTGACGAATCAAGTCAATGATTTATAAAGGGTCCTAATGATGAAAGTTATTCATGGTCCTCTTTCAATGAAAACAAATAAAATACAACAAAAGCTACACCTATACAAATACCAATATCTGCCACATTAAAAATAGGCCATACACGAAAATCAAAAAAGTCCACTACCCCATGAATCATGTATCGGTCAATGCCATTACCAATTGCACCTGCGACTAATAAGGCGGATCCGATTTGCAAAGTCCAATGGCCCTTAGCTAATCGCTTCCAATAAAAAGCACAAACAGCTAATAGAATAAAAGCTACTAGTAAAAAAAACCATCGTTGATTCGCTAACATGCCAAAGGCTGCACCGCGATTGATAATATAGGTAAGATGAAATACATTAGGAATAACAGGTAAAGATTCACCTAACAAAAAATGATTCATTACATAATATTTAGTTAATTGGTCCAATAATAACCAAATGATAAGTACTGTATAAAACAAGATTAACTCCCTTACTATAATATAATTCTTAATAGTCCTATTATACTAAGTTACGCAAATTTAGGCAAAATAAAAAGCCCCTCAATGAGGGGCGTGTTTTATTTGTGATTACTCAGCGGAAATTACAGAAACTGGGCAAACGGATTCGCAAGAACCGCAATCGATGCAAGCATCGCCAATTTCGTATTTAGTTTCGCCTTCAGTAATGCAGGAAACTGGGCAAACAGATGCGCAAGAACCACATTTAATGCAACCATCAGCAATAACTCTCATAATTAGGACCTCCATCAAAATATAAATCAGAACTTTTTATTATCATTTAGAAAGGCACTTGCCTCAACTTATGTTCTCATTATCACACAGTTCAAATTGAAAGTCAAATGAAAATGATAAAAAATTATATAATATTTTGCATAATAATTGTTCCTTTTTATCATAAAAAGCCTATATTTATATGTATTTTGATATTTCTTTTCATTTATGTAATTGAGTTTAATAATCAATAATTGAGAATGCACTAATTATCATTTCAATTAAAATACGTACTATTATACTAGGAATTCAATTATCAATATTTATTATCATAAAAACTATTTTTTTATTACAACAGATTTAACGCTTA
>JAGZGB010000162.1 GCA_018367495.1 Veillonella sp.
AGTTCGAGTATCTAGGATAGCATCGGTGGACACTAATGGTCTATGGTACTTATCTAAATAAGGACTAGCCCCATTCGCATCGCTACGCGGCAATGCATAAATTTCAAATACTTCCGGCTCAAACTCTGCTTCATATTCTGGTAGACGTACAATACTCATATGACTCACTCCTACATTATAATCACACTACTCATCATAATTTCTGTTATATCATGAGCGTTCAGCTACATCGATTCTATGTAATAGTTCTTTTGCTAATTCTTGGGCTGTTTTGAATTCCTCATTTGAAAGTACCATAAGTACAAAGCTATCTGTTCCAATATCCATATCTACTAACTTATGCGTCTTCCATGTGGCATTAATATGTGCACACCAGTCCATAATACATTGTTCTTCATCTAATCCTGCTGTATCAATAGTTAGATTTTCGCTAGTATCTAAAGACTTGTTATGTATTAACTTCTGTACATAATAAATAAAATCCTCTAGTTCACATTTATAGTCTAACTCTACGGCATATCCTTTAGAGACTAGTTTCTCATAGAGGTTCCACCAGCTATCTTCTAATTCTTCCATGGAACGCAACTTAGTCTCCGTCATAAACGATTTAGCTTGTTTAGCATCGCCTAGCAACAACGTTGCTAACTCTGTAAATGTCAGTTTCATCTGATCGATATCTAGATACGCTGCTTCTACACACAAACTACAATCAGGTACTCTGCGTTTTTTCACAAAATCCCGCATCATCTTCAGTGCGTCAGGATAACTTACATCTGCCATACGATAGGTCTTGCCATCTATATCTAAGAATAAATCTACTGCATCCGGTGTTTTCCCTACACGTGCTTTCATGGCTGTACATCCATCGATGACATGAGGTGGGTATACCTCCACGTACATAGAAAATCCATCATGCATAGTCTTTAAGGTATTATCTATTCCTACTATGTTAAAACCGTTCCGATTATAATCAGGGCTCTTTATGTGCCATTCTTCGTAATTATCAAACAGTTTTTCTTGAATCCAATTGTAAAAGCTCATATGACTCTCTCCTATTCATCACATTTATACGATGTAAACTGGTTATATCACAAACGTTCAGCTACATCGATTCTATGTAATAGTTCTTTTGCTAGTTCTTGGGCTGTTTCGAATTCCTCATTTGAAAGCACCATGAGCACAAAGGTATCTGTGCCAACATCCATGCCTACTAACTTATGCGTTTTCCATGTAGCATTAATATGTGCACACCAGTCCATAATACATTGAGCTTCATCTAATGCCGCGGTATCAATAACTAGATTCTTATCAGTAATTAACTTCTGCACGCCACACAAAAAGTCCTCTAATTCAATCTTCAAAGATAGTTCTACAACACGGCCCTTAGACAACAATTTTTCATAGAGATTCCACCAATCATCTTCTATATCGTCTATGGATGTTAGCTTTACCTTGGGCATGAAAGATTTAGCTTGTTTCGCATCGCCAAGTAATAGCGTGGCTAACTCTGCAAAAGTTGACTTAATTTGTTTAACATCTATTTTTACTGTTTCTACAAACAAACTACGGTCAGGCAAACGACGTTTTTTCACAAAAGCCCGCATCATCTTCACTGCGTCAGGATAACTTACATCAGCCATACGATAGGTCTTGCCATCTATATCTAAGAATAAATCTACTGCATCCTGCTTTTTACCTACACGTGCTTTCATGGCTGTACATCCATCGATGGCATGAGGTGGGTATAATTCAACATACATGAAATATCCATCATGCATAGCCTTTAATGTATTATCTATACCTACTATATTAAAACCATTTCGATTATAATCAGGGCTCTTCAAACGCCACTCTTCGTAATTGTCGAATAATTTTTCTTGAATCCAATTGTAAAAACTCATATAGACTCTCCATTATGTATATTGATTTTGACAAGAAACTTTATTTATGCTCATTATAAAAACTGTACTTACTACTATACCTAAACCACATATATAAAATATATCATGTATTGGTATTATATTAGCTAAGTTTGTAAATATA
>JAGZGB010000163.1 GCA_018367495.1 Veillonella sp.
GGCAAATTTTGTAAAGCAAAATTAGAAGCTTGTGTGACGATTTTCATCATCGCACTAAACTGTTCTCTTGCTAAACGACGCCGGTTATGAAGGGTATTATAATTAACCAAATACGCCGCTACTACAATGATTAATGCTAAAATCGCAATAGCCCAATTTAAATAGGCCAGCAATAATAGCAATAATACGAGAACGGCAACAATGGTAATTTCTAAACCTTTCCATCTCCGTTGAAAGGATTTCATAACGGCCTCCTTTCTATTATGAGCTACGTTTTTCGAAACGTGCTCTCATATCTAAAAACATATCAAAAACACCATATATAACGAGTGCCAATGGACTCATTAGATATAAAAAAGCTATAATAGCAAACTTAAAAACACCTGCTAAATTATAGGATTTCATGATGGACAATAAGCATGTAATGCCATTAAGTCCACAAATCATAGCACCAAATAAAGCTAAGTTAAGGCCTACATCAGCAAGAATACTTTCAGTATAACCAAGATATGGCCCAGCATAAGCAAGGATTATACCAACCGCTAATACACCAGCCCCCCAAAGCGGCATGCGCCACGTATCCATTGTTGGCAACGTACGCATCACACTATTTGTGCGGCGACCGATATACGATACAAGCTTAGCCAAGATATAAATCACTATTGCATTCGCTGCAAACCAATAGGCTAGAAGCATTCGTTTCACTTGCTGAAATGCAAAATCTAAACGGTTAATATATGCATTCATCTGTTCTTGTGTCATAGGTTGCTGCTTTACAGACTCAATTATAGCATTCTTAAGATCTACATCAATCATTCGACTAATCTGAGATAAGTCAAAAGATGTGAGGCCTGCAGAAATTAAAATTCCTATAAGGCTCGTTAAAGTAAGTGCAATAGCAGGTATAACGATAAGTTTACCAAAAGACCAATTCGCTCTAAAAGCTTCTCCAAGGAAAATACTCGGCAAAGAATATGCCAAAATAGTAGCCATTGCCATTAATGGTCCTACTAAAAGCGAAACGAGGGCAAAAGCTACCACTGACGCGGCACAACTATATCGGCTACCCCAGCGAATGCCAATCAGTGCAATCCCAGAAGGTGCAACCAAGGTGGCAAGCAAACTAAGGAAGGGCACTGTCGATCCTACTATAGTTAACATAACAACAATGGTCGATACAAATGCAGTTTCCACCATCGCTCTTGTATTTGTTTTATTCATAAATCACCATTCTTACATAAGAAGATATATTGATTGGTATCTTTTAATTATAACAGTTTAAAAGGGTAACTTCAAATACCCCATATAGTAGACGAATGCGATAGCAATGCTATTAATGGTAGTTTTTATTTCTCTTTCAAAATGCCAAAAGTACCACACCTTGAGGTGCGGTACTTTTCTGTATTATATAAGATTATACGTCTTGAATAATCGGCAAGATCATAGGGCGACGACGAGTTTTATCATAGAAGAATTTACCCAATGCATCGCGCACGTTTTGTTTAATTGTTGTCCAATCTTTGATGCGTTGCATTTCACAATCATCAAGGACTTGTTCTACGCGGCGTTCTGCAGCAAGCATGAGTTCTTCTGCATCACGAACGTATACGAAGCCACGAGATACGAGGTCTGGACCAGCTACGATAGTACCGGAAGCTTTGTCCATCGCCATAACGACGATAACCATACCTTCTTGTGCCAATTGTTGACGGTCACGGATAACGATATTACCTACGTCACCAACACCAAGGCCATCAACGAAAATAGCGCCAGCTTGTACGCGGCCACCTTTGCGACCACCATCTTTATCGAATTCAAAGATTTGACCATTATCACCGATAAGGACTTTCTTAGGATCTACGCCCATGGCCACACCAAGTTCACCATGACGGCGCAACATGCGATACTCACCATGAACTGGGATAAAGTATTCTGGACGAACAAGGTTAAGCATTGTTTTAAGCTCTTCTTGACTCGCATGA
>JAGZGB010000164.1 GCA_018367495.1 Veillonella sp.
AGATTTTAATTTATCAAAGTAATCATAAATGATTTCACTCAATGGCAAGTGATAAACGACAGATACGCGTGTTTCATCCAAATATTCCATAGATTGATATTCACCGCGTTTATCTTGAGATAATTCCATGATAGTACCAACAAAATCTTTAGGTACAATTGTAGTCGCCTTTACATAAGGCTCTTCAATGTAATCAATTTCTGTTGGAGGTGGCAATTTAGCAGGATTATCGACTTCGAGCATTTCCCCATTTGTTTTGTACACTTTGTAATTTACCGATGGAGCCGTCGTAATAAGCGTCAAGTTATATTCACGTTCTAAACGTTCTTGAATTACGTCCATATGCAAAAGACCGAGAAACCCACAACGGAAACCAAAGCCCAATGCCAATGATGTTTCTGCTTCATATTCTAAGGCAGCATCATTAAGCTGTAACTTTTCTAATGCATCCCGAAGGTTTTCATAATCTTTAGACTCTGTTGGGTAAAGGCCACAGTACACCATAGATACAGCCTTACGATAACCAGGCAATGGTTCTGATGCAGGATTATTAGCTAATGTTACAGTATCGCCTACATGGCAATCTTTTACATTTTTGATGCTAGCTGCAATACAACCTACTGAGCCACATGGTAATTCTTGCACAGGTACAAGATTTGGAGTAAAAATACCGAGTTCTGTAACATCAAAGTCCTTTTTATCATGCATCATGCGAATTGTATCTTTTGCTTTTATGGACCCTTCTTTTACACGGACATAGGCAATAGCACCTTTGTACGCATCAAAACGGCTATCAAAAATCAAGGCTCTTGTTGGCTCATCAGATTTATCTGGTGGTGCAGGAACTTTATTTACAATAGCTTCTAAAATATCAGGAATACCGATACCTGATTTGGCAGAGCATAATATAGAATCAGATGCGTCTAAACCAATAATATCTTCAATTTCTTGTTTAACGCGATCAGGATCTGCTGACGGCAAATCAATCTTGTTAATAACAGGAATGATTTCAAGATCATGTTCTAAAGCGAGATATACATTTGCCAACGTTTGTGCTTCCACACCTTGTGCAGCATCGACTACGAGTAATGCCCCTTCACAAGCTGCAAGAGAACGAGATACTTCATAGCTGAAATCGACGTGGCCCGGAGTATCGATGAGATTCAAAATATATTCTTCACCGTCTTGAGCTTTATACAAAATACGAACAGATTGCGCTTTAATAGTAATGCCGCGTTCACGTTCAAGGTCCATGGAGTCCAAAACTTGAGCCTCCATTTCACGTTTTTGTAATGTACCAGTATATTCAATTAATCTATCAGCGATGGTTGATTTACCATGGTCGATATGAGCTATAATACAGAAGTTTCGAATCTTTTTCGTTGACATACTATGTAAACAAGTTCAAAGAACTTGTATTCTCCTTTCTAACATACGCGATCGATAACAGCACCTCCCAATAATTGAGTGCCATTATAAAAGGCTACAGATTGACCTGGGGTAATAGCCCGTTGTGGTTCTTCAAAAATAACCTCCATTGTATCGTCATCTAAAATACGTGCTGTGCAAGGAGAAGGGTTAGCTGCATAGCGAATTTTTCCTTCTGCCTTCAATTCCTTATGAATTGTATCATCTAAGAAGTTATAGAACTTACAAATCATACGATTTGTAAAGAGACGTTCATTAGGACCCACGATGACCTCATTACGATCCCCATTAAATCCAATAACATATAAAGGGTGTTTATAAGCAATACCAAGGCCTTTACGTTGACCAATCGTATAATTAAATAAGCCGTTGTGCTTACCTAATACCTCACCATCTTCGGTAACGATATTACCAGACTCTGGCTTACCCTTCATTTCTTCTACCACAAGCTTTTGATAATTCCCATGAGGCAAGAAACAAATATCTACACTATCTGGTTTTTTAGCGACTGGCAAATCATATTCAGCAGCTAATTTACGTGTTTCAGT
>JAGZGB010000165.1 GCA_018367495.1 Veillonella sp.
ACCCGTAAATGACCTTCAATACGGGAAATCGGATCTACTACTACGCGTTTCATTAGTGACCTCCTCCATTATTATGTTTCTTTTCATCCCATAAGCCTTCTTCTTTTAAGCGTTTTTCTTCTTTCATATCAAGAATTTTATTACGCGTAAGAGTTGCAGCACCATGAACAATAACAGCTGCAGTGGCACCAACAGCAGCTACGGTACCGATTGTATCAGCAGTTGTGATGGTTTTAGCCAATGGAATATCTGGTAAACGTTTATAGAATACGTCATTATCCCAGAAGCCCTTTTCAGAGCAGCCAATACAACCGTGACCGGATTGAATTGGGTAGGATAACCCATTCCACCAACGTAAGTTACCACAAGAATTATATGTTTGAGGTCCACGACAACCTACTTTGTACAAGCACCAACCAGATTTGGATGCATCATCGTCAAATTTTTCAACGAATAGACCAGAGTCAAAGAAGGCACGACGATAGCATGTATCGTGAATACGATTGCCATAAAATTGTTTAGGACGACCTTGAGAATCAAGAGGTGGGATTTGGCCGAATAATGCATAATGCATAATTACACCAGTCATAACCTCTGGAATTGGAGGACATCCAGGAACTTTGATAATAGGCTTGCCAGATACAACAGAAGATACAGATACTGTATTTGTTGGATTTGGTTTAGCCGCTTGAATACCACCCCAAGATGCGCAAGAGCCATATTCAATGATTGCTGCTGCACCTTTAGCCGCTTCTAGTAAGGACTCTTTAAATGTACGTCCACCTACTGTACAGTAAACACCATCTTCATCAAGTGGTACGCCACCTTCAACAGCCAAAATATATTTGCCTGCTTTTTCTTTAATGATTTTCTCTAAATGTTCTTCTAATGGTGCACCAGATGCAGCCGCCAAAGTATCATCATATTCAAGGGAAATCATGTTCAAAATTACATCGGATGTAAACGGAGAAGATGAACGAATGAATGATTCACTACAACCAGTACATTCATGACCATGTAACCAAATTACTGTAGGCAATTCAGTTGTTTCAGCTGCCTTAACAACGGTATCTAACATCGTTGGTGGCAAACCGAGAATAGCGGTGAGTGCTACACAGGATTTCATAAATGTGCGTCGACTCAAACGTCGCTCTTGGAAGAGTGTCCATAAACTGTTTATACGATTCTTCACGGAATATAGCCTCCTTACAACAACTTTGCGCAATATATAAATATTACTTAATAAACTACAACCATTATGATAATAATCATACTATGATAATTAATTTTACCATTCAATATATCATAGCTATTATGATAACAATCATATTCTTACAACTTTATTATATCACTTAATAAATGTTAAAACTACAGATTTCAAACAAAAAAGCTGTATACAAGAAAATTTATTCAACTTGTATACAGCCTTGTATTATATGATATTGTAAAAAAATTTCAATTATCACTAAATTAGATAACTTCCTTGATTAGAGCCTCAAGCACATCAGCTTTCTTGTAACCTACAATGGAATCAAGCATTTTGCCATCGCGATAGAATACCATGGATGGAATACCATCGATGTCTTCTTTCAACAAAACGCCACGAAGATTTTTATCTTCTGCATCAACACTAAAGAACGTTACTTGTCCTTTCAAACGTTCTGCTACAGCTTCTACCTCTGGACGCATAACAGTGCAAGGTTCGCACCAGGCAGCCCAGAAATCAACAATAGCTAAACCTTTAGAGCCAAGTACTTTTTCATCAAATTCTTGTACACTAGTAATCGCTGTAATTGCCATGAAGTTCTCCTAACAAAGATCTACAATCTTATATACTATAAATTATATCTTAAATATGGAAGCAAGCAATCAATAAGCCGAGTTCTGTTCCGCTTGCGCGGTGACGATTATCTTTCTAGGCGTACAGTCGCCTGCACGCTCGAGCGACACAACCCGGAAGGTAGGCGGGACC
>JAGZGB010000166.1 GCA_018367495.1 Veillonella sp.
AGAAGACGGTAAAATCGTTGCGTTTCGTCAATAATGAAGCATAACGATTTCATCACAATAGGTGTTATCATCGCCCCGCACGGCGTGCGGGGTGATCTTCGTATTATGCCTAGAACCGATTTTCCAGAACGGTTTATGCATATGGATGTCTGTTACATCGATGGTAAAGAATACCACGTTGCATCCGCACGATTTCATAAACAATTTGTACTAGCATCCTTTAAGGAAATTCCTGATCGCAACGGTGCGGAATTATTTGCTAAGAAAGAGATTCAAGTACGTCGTGAAGATTTGGTAGAATTACCAGAAGGTCGCTATTACATCTTTGATATCATTGGTCTTGAAGTACAAGATACAAAGGGAAATGTGCTTGGCACAGTGACTGATGTATTGCAACCTGGTGCTAATGATGTCTATGTGGTTTCCAAAGATGGGGAACCAGATCAATTATTTGCAGCCATTGAAGAGGTCGTTAAAGACATCGATGTGGAAAATAAATTAATGATCGTAGATCCGCCTGAATGGATATAATCCTTTAGGCGGTTTTATTTTATCTACATATAGGTATATTATGGTAAAAGTTATATAATATAGCTATATATAGATAATACTAATGAGTTTATGTGAGTTAATAAGTACAGAGGATGGTCTATGCGTATTGATATCGTATCTTTATTCCCTGAGTTTTTTGATGCTTTTTTTAGTCATTCCATCATAAAACGGGCTATTGAAGCGGAGCGTTTATCTATGGGGGTAACTAATCCTCGTGACTTTAGCCATAATAAACACGGTCAAGTTGATGATACGCCGTATGGTGGCGGTGCGGGTATGCTTATGATGGCACCTCCCATCTTTGAAGCGGTAGAATCAGTTATTACTCAATATGATAGCGATATTAATAGCGCCTATTCCACAGATGAGATGTGTGATGAAATGAGCCTTATTGGTAATCCTAGTGAAAGTATACGACGTCGTGTTATTTTTATGGGGCCTACAGGTCAACCTTTTACACAAGAAAAGGCTCGTGAACTAGCGACGTACGATCAATTGGTGCTCATTTGTGGTCATTATGAAGGTGTAGACTATCGTGTAGAGGAGCATCTAGTGGATGAAACCATTTCCATTGGGGACTATGTATTAACTGGTGGCGAGTTGCCCGCTATGGTTGTAGCCGATGCAGTAGCTCGTATGATTCCTGGCGTACTGGGGGCTGCTAGTGGGGCACAAGAGGATTCTTTTTATGAGCCCCTTTTAGAATGCCCACAATATACAAAACCACCAGAATTTAGAGATTGGACTGTACCAGATGTATTACGCAGTGGTCATCATAAAAATATTGCTGCATGGCGTCAAAAAGAAGCACTGAAACGAACCCGCTTGTTGCGACCTGACTTATTAGAACGACCATTAACAAAAGAGGAAGTTAAACTGTTAAAAGACATTATTGCAGAAGAGTCTAGGTTATGAAGTTTAAGTGTTATGATGTTGTAGAGATTCAGGGAAAACGATATGTAGTCGGGGAGGTCATTTCTTATCAAGAGTTTATCGTTGATAAAACAATACGTTATGATCTTAATGATGAAAATTATAAGAAAGAACTAGGTGTTTTTAAAGGGGCTCAGTCTTGGACTGAATATGGTCTTATGCCCGTTAATGGAACGGATAAAAAATGGCTTACCATTGTAAACGGTGAAAAAGAATATTGCACTTTTTCTGAAACAGTTTTACGTTCAACCCCTCCTGCAGGATATAGACTACATGATAAAGGTATAGAACGTGTCGTAGCTGTGGAGGGGCAATCGAAGGCTAGAAGTGGCGACGAAGCAGATTATAAAGAATATAGATCAATTAAAAAGGATAAAACCTTTGTATTCTTTATTGAGGACTGGCATGGTGGTTTGACGGATCAGGCTCAAGGTGAGCGGATTCGTTTGTCTGATGTACATCGACGGCGAGATCAGGCTGC
>JAGZGB010000167.1 GCA_018367495.1 Veillonella sp.
GTAAAGGCTTGGGATAGCCGTTGGAATATCTTTCAATTTGTCTTTAATAAAAGCTAAGTTTTTATCGACAGTTTCTTTAGAGTAGCTTTCAGTTTGGAACAAGATAGCACTTGTACCTTCTGGAACTTCACGAACAAAGTCAGGTACATTATCTAGAGATTGAACGGCCTTAAGGGATTGATAGTCCATCATTTCCGCAGCAACAACCTTGTCACGACCCATATTAGCCAAGGCTACAACAGCAAGAGATGCATCGTTCAATGTTTTAAAGAACATGAGACCGCAACCTTTATACGGTACGTCCTCAACAGTGTTATATACGATTTCAGACACGAAACCTAATGTACCTTCAGAACCGATGAACAAGTGGTTGATGATATCAATAATATCTTCAAAATCAACAAGGGAGTTCAAGCCGTAACCTGTGGTATTTTTGATTTTGTACTTATGGTGAATCAAGTGTGTCAATTCTTCATCGGCCAAAATATCCTTACGCAATTGTAAGATATCCTCTACCATTTGAGGTTTTTCTTTAAGGAATTGATCAATACTCTTTTGGTCAGACGTATCAAGGATGGATCCATCTAATAATACAACGCGAATGGACCGAATTGTTTTATAAGAGTTTTGCGCCGTACCACAGCACATACCAGAGGAGTTATTATTCAAGATACCACCTACTAATGCTGTAGCAAGCGTTGCAGGATCTGGACCAATTTTACGATTGTACGGTTTCAATAAATCATTCGCATCGGAACCGATAACACCGCATTCACATTTCAAGGCTTTCCCATCATCAATAACTTCCATTTTCTTGAAGCCATCATTACATACGATGAGCACATCTTCACTGGAGCATTGACCAGACAAGGAGGAGCCGGCCGCACGGAATGTAAATGGTGTCCCACATTGTTGACACAAACGAATAAGTCGTCTTACTTCTCGTTCATCTTCAGCTTTAACAACTACCTTTGGTAAATAGCTATAGCAAGACGCATCAACGCCATATGCATAACGACGTAAATGATCGGTGTATACGCGACCTTTACAAATCTCATTTGCCTCCTTGGCAAAACGTTCATAATCTCTAATAAGTGTACTCACTTCTATTTCCTCCTATCCTTTCTTAAGGAATCTATTACTTTTAGTATACGCCGTTCTCATTCTCCTCACTATAATTATGCATAATTTATATCTCTTCTAATAAAAATCGATATGCATTACCCTTTTATTCCCTCAGTTGAAAGTACATCTCATTAGCATTATCATGTACCCATTTTTCCTCATATACAATCAAGAATCCTTATTTATTAAGCATGTATAGATATAGTCAGTAATTATATGCTAAAACCTCTCTAAATAACGATTCGTACTACCTATAATTCTATAGTAAATACATTACTAACATTATGCATAAAAATAGTATGATTTATATATTTTAAATTTTTTATTCTCATTTATAGTTCTCTATGACTTTTAGTTATACCCTTTTATAAAATGCTGAAAATACAGAAAGCCCTCTAATGATAAACGCTTACGAATCACCATTAGAGAGCTTTACTAAATTATGCTTATTAAAGATAGATTAATTATAAAACCATATTATCCCAAAATACCAGATTTAAGAATGAGGCGTACCGCCAATGCAAAGACAGCTATGCTCATGAGGGCGAGGATAGCTTTTGCTTTGAGACGTTTTGCAATACGAGCACCTACTTGAGCACCAAAGATAGCGCCAATACTAGTAGGGATAGCAATACTAAATATGATGTGGCTTTCAATTAAATGTGTAATAACCCCCACCGTTGTTGATACGGCGAGAATAGATTGACTTGTAGCCGTTGCCATATGGGTAGGAAAGCCCATGAGATAAATCAAAGCCGGCACATGGATGAGGCCACCACCGATACCAAAGATACTCGAAATAAAGCCAACAAAAAA
>JAGZGB010000168.1 GCA_018367495.1 Veillonella sp.
GTTTTGAGCTGCGCTATCGATTTTTGCATGATAAGCGTTTACTTCGTCGATGAATTCTTGAACGCGATCTTCAGAGAAGTTTACGTTTGTTACACACATGAACAAACCACGCATTAAATAGTCAACGCCTTCTTTAGTTTGGCCTTTTACATCTAAAGCGCGTGCTAAACCAACTAAAGCAGCAGTTAATTCGTCTTGTAAATTAGCAACTGGTGCAGTTTTACCACATACACCTTGTACAGTACAGCCACCTGGTGCTGCAGATTGTTCGCATTGATAACAGAACATGCTCATTTAAAAATCCTCCTTCGCGAGACTTCCTCGCATTCAAGCTAATTGTTATAAACCTTATACGATACACTGATTAATATCAGGTTCTGATTGATTACATTGAAAGTATACCGTAAAGGTGATACAATTTCTGTAGCTTGAGCAACAATTAAAAACTTTTTCAAAAATTTCCTGATTTCCCATTGGAACAGGTCGCTCACAAGAGCATATGTAATTATTTTACAATACTCATTACAAATTACCTATAAAAAGCATCACACCATACAATGTATAATTTAGGCTAAATGGCCATATACTATATTAGGAGGCACATATGGTAAAACAAATTCTATCCGATGAGATTATCAAACAATACTTGCCAGTCTTAACATCTTGTCCCCTATTTAATACACTAGGAACACCGGAACTGACTAGTTACCTACATAATGCAAAGGTCATCATTCATACTTATAAAAAGAATGATTTCATCGCCATATCTGGGGATCCTATGGAGGGGATTGGTGTTATTTTAGAAGGCAGTGCGCTTCTTACACGTGAAAACGTGCTAGGTCAACGGGTCATCATGGCTAATCTAGAAGCCTCCTCTATGTTTGGAGAAGCCTTATTGTTTAGTAAACGCCCTCTTTGGCCAGCCACTATAAAAGCATTGAAGCCATCAAAGATTATGTTTATTCCTCTTGAAACATTTATCGAAACATTACCGGATTGCCATCAATGCCAAACCAAAATCCTTTCTAATCTATTAGAGGATTTATCGGAAAAAGCATTGCTTCTTACCAAAAAGGTCCACTATTTAACATTGAAAGGGATGCGTGAAAAAATTTACGCTTACCTTACAGACATCTATACGATGCAACATAGTGAAAAACTAGTGTTACCTCATAATCGTGAACAAATGGCAGAAGCCCTCAACGTTTCACGTACCGCATTAAGCCGCGAGCTTGGCAGATTGCGTGATGAAGGCATCATTGAAATCAATGGCCGTCATGTTACATTATTAGACCCTCAACAAATTGTGGAATTCGGATTCAACAATTAAATACAACGTATACGCAACACAAAACCGCCTAGGCAAAGCCTAGGCGGTTTATTGTATATATGTATAGAATTAGAACCAATGAGATAAATCAAATTCTTCCCCAATGGTTGCTTTCACATGAGCTCTGCCTAAATAGAGACCAAGTAATGTAAGAGAAATAGAACACATAGGGCTTTCATCATAAACACGAGCCAAATCAGAAAGAACCGGGCTAATATCATCCATGATTTGACGAGCCTCTTCACCTCTAAATGCTGTAGGTTTACTCTTCATCAAAGCCATGAGGTCACGTTGCATCATCGGATCGGAAATGCGAGCCTCTCTAAAGAAGCGTTGTGCCAAGGATTCATCGACAACGGCCAATTTATAAAGATTAGAATTTAAGCTGCGTACCACAAATCGTGGATCTACACCGCGACCATCAGTAGCACGGAATAACTCTTCCTTTGTAAAACCACGATAGTTAAATACAAACGGATAGGAATTACTCAATAATTGTGTCAATGTTACGGACTCACGTTCTTGCTGAGTACAACGTAAATAATCTAGCTGACGATAAAACGATGAGTCATGAGGCAAATCCGAAATAAATGGTTCG
>JAGZGB010000169.1 GCA_018367495.1 Veillonella sp.
GGTTTGCGTAATCGGTAATGGCGGCCGCGAACACGCTATAGCGTGGCGTTTATCCATCAGTCCGAGTGTAGAAAAGGTGTATGCCGTTCCTGGCAGTGCGGCTATGAAAAATTGTGCTGAACTAGTAGGCATTGATTGGTGTCATACGGATCATCTTATCCGTTTTTTGAAAGATAATAAGGTGGACCTTGTTGTTGTAGGTCCTGAAGCGCCTCTTGTGGCAGGTATTGCAGATGTGTTGCATGAAGCAGGAATTCCTGTGTTTGGGCCTTCCAAGGCGGCTGCTCAATTGGAAGGTTCTAAGGTCTTTGCTAAAGATCTTATGAAAAAATATAATATCCCTACAGCTGCTTACGGTGTATTCTCCAATGTAGATGAAGCAAAACAATTCATCGCCAAAACAGGGGCCCCTATTGTGGTGAAAGCAGATGGCCTAGCAGCTGGCAAGGGTGTTGTAGTGGCAATGACTGTTGAAGAAGCTAATGCAGCCGTTGATGACATGCTAAGCGGAAATCGCTTTGGCGAGGCTGGTAGTACCGTTGTTATTGAGGAATTCATGGCAGGTGAAGAAGCGAGCCTTCTTGCCTTTGTAGATGGTAAGACCGTAGTTCCTATGATTGCCTCTCAAGATCATAAACGCATCTTTGATGGTGATAAAGGGCCTAATACAGGTGGCATGGGGACCTATGCACCGGCCCCCGTTCTTACAGATGCATTGCGGGACGCAGCGATGAAAACCATCTTAGAACCTATGGTAGCGGCTGTGGAAAAAGAAGGCATGCCGTATGTAGGCTGCCTTTACGCGGGGCTTATGATTACTGACGAAGGTCCTAAGGTGGTAGAATTCAATGCGCGCTTTGGTGATCCTGAAACACAAGTTGTATTGCCGCTACTGGATAGTGATTTAGGTGAGATTATGATGGCCTGTGCTAAGGGCACATTAACCTCTAATATGGTGAAATGGAAAGATTCCTCAGCGGCTTGCGTTATCCTTGCTTCTAAGGGCTATCCTGAAACTTCATCTAAGGGCGATGTCATCAGTGGGGATATTAAACAATATGACACAACCATTGTATTCCACTCTGGTACAAAGCTTGTTGGTGAAAATTATGTCACTAATGGCGGTCGTGTGCTTGGTGTTGTCGGACTTGGCAAAGACCTTAGAACGGCACTTGATAGAGCCTATGAACGTATAGAGCATATCGACTTTGAAGGCATGCAATATCGTACAGATATTGGGGCTAAGGCTTTTAAATAAAGTAACAACATTTTGAATATAATGAAAACCTCTACATTCATGTACGACGCATGCGGTGTAGAGGTTTTATTTTCTACCTTTTAACTGTTACCTATGATATAATAAATTAGATATAAAGAGGGCCCATCGACGTGTGATGGCGTTAGGCTCATCTCAAAAATTTGGAAACTTATTGATGACGCCTGACGTGTAGAAGTAAATCTTCTACACGTTAGGTGTTTTTACTATAGTCTATTTTATTTCTTAATAGTGATATACAACTATGATATATAATAAAGAACCGTTAGAACTGAATAGTCCGGTAGCCTTTTGGCTGAATTTTCCCAACGAAGAACGCGTATTCTGGGTGGATCGTCAAAGTGACCGCATCGTTGTAGGCGCTAAACGTTTGGCGACGGTCAAAGATGATGAAGATCGCCATAATTACGCTTACGTGTTTTATGGAGATACTTTTTTTGAGAACTCTAAGGACCCTAAATGGGCTGGCATGGGTCATGAAATGATTCTTTCACCCATTACTACATCGTAGAAAATGGGGAGTCTTTCTACTTGCACGCTGGTGAAAGCGTCCCTATTACGGATTTCGAGGTGCCTCGAGTTCGCCATAACTACAAGGAAACCAGTGATGATAAGGCGGCTTGGGATAGTTTGATGAACGCTATCGC
>JAGZGB010000170.1 GCA_018367495.1 Veillonella sp.
GGCTGCTCCGCTCAAGACGTTGTAGACGTTGCTGCTATCGCTGCTGTTGAAAGCATCTAATAGCTGCATAACTTCATATATAAACATATGTTGTATATGATTTGATATGCTGAAAGCTGGCTCTATGAGCCAGCTTTTTGTGTTTCAATTCTGGTTAGTATATAATAAAATTAACAATATATTTTGTGTATAGTAATCATCATACTTGTGAAAGTATAGAAGGAGAGAATTATGATTTCTGTATTCGACACAAATCCTGTTACATTTGAAGATAAAGGTCGTATATTAACTATTAGTTACAATGGTGTACTTTGCAAAGATGCAAATGGAAAGGTTATAACTGACATTGATTTTGAAGATGTAAATGAGCTATATCTTACAAGATATCTAAATTCAAATAGTAACTATACGATTATGTTTAGAGACCATAATTGGAAAAATATAAAAGGCCAAGATTTAGATACGGACCGTACAGAATCTAATGCTGGTCACAATATCCGCGAAACAAAAGCAATCATTGCTGCCTTTACTCGCCATAAATTGACAGCGGAATTCCCTGCAAATTTAGATACCCTTCAATTGCCACTTGATTACTCCTACATGGGGAAACGAGAAATCACCATTAAAAATGGTGTTATCTCAAATGGTAAGATTGATATCCCTATTAATGAAATTCGCCGCGTAATATGTGCATCTAATGGTACAATTAGTAAATTGTTAGTCTATAAAGAAGAAAAACCTAGTTCCTTCTTCAAAAAGATTTTCGACAAATGTGATATGAAAATCACCTTGAATGCCATTACGTTGCCATTATTAGAAGCTATCGTAACACGTAACACAGGTCATGGTATCGACTTCAGTCGTGGTAACTGGTTTGATCAAAAGGATTCTAACTATATCATCATTCGCTACCTTGACTCTGGATTCTTCCTTGAAAAAGACGGTACAGCACCTACAGAATGGCAGAAAACAGCTGCTGAAACAACCGCTAAATTTAACTATGATGTGAAAACATTATTGGGATAACATCTGATAAAATCCGCTAACATAGAAACTTTTGTTCAGGAACTATGTAGCGTAAAAGACTGTATTACTAATATAGTAAATATGAAATAAGATACCGAAAGAACCGCTAGTTTTTACTAGCGGTTCTTTCGTGTATAGAGAATCAGTGTTGAATACTAATTGAAAAAAATTCAAAAAGCTTTGTACCCTAAAAAATGATACTATAAAATGATTGCAATACGATAAATTTGTGATATGATTTGAATAATGTAAAATACACAGAACAGGAGGATTACAATGGCAGAGCAACTCGTAAATGTTCATGACTTAGTGGGCAGATGTCCCTTTGCAACGAGTCAAAAGTTATTAGCCGGTAAATGGTCTTTATTGATCATGCACGAATTAGCCGAAGGTCCTGTGCGTTTCCGTGAATTAGAGCGCCGCTTATACCCAATTACACAAGCAACACTTACTAGAGCGTTGCGTCAAATGGAGGATGATGGCCTTGTACATCGCGAAGTATACGGTACTATTCCACCAAAGGTTGAATATAGCCTTACCGAAGTGGGGGCAGGGTTTAAGACTGTTTTAGCATCCCTTGAAAACTGGGGTAACCAATATATCGACTATATGAAAGCCGCTGGCCGCATATAAGAAATGCCAGCGGCATTTCTTATCCCTGTTTTCCTAAAATCAATTTGTATTCTTTATTATACCTAAATGTTTCTAATATACTGAGTTGAGGTAAAGAGTGCTCTGCCAAAACGACTTTTCCCCTTAAAATTAGTTTGTATTCTTTATTATACCTAAATGTCTTTAATATACTGAGAGGAGGAAGGCCCTGTTTTCAAAAAACGACTTTGGCCCTGTCCCGTAGGGACAGACC
>JAGZGB010000019.1 GCA_018367495.1 Veillonella sp.
TGTCATGTACCCAAGTGATTACTACTGGATTACTAACAAAATTACAAAATAATGAGGAGCTATAATGGCAGAAAACATACTAACTGTAGAAAACCTTAATATAGCGTACCAAGGTGTACCTGCTGTTATGGATGTAAATTTAACCTTGGAACGCGGTAAGGTATTAACCATCGTAGGTGAGTCTGGATCCGGTAAAACTACCGTGATCCGGGCCCTTATGGGTTTATTGCCTGTAGGTGGTGAGGTTACAGACGGTACCATGATCTTTAATGGACATGATCTTCGGTCACTATCTAAGTCTCAATGGAGAGCTATACGTGGTAAGGATATGGCCATGATTTTCCAAGATAGTGGTAGCGCGTTAGACCCAATTGTTCGCATTGGTAAACAGTTTAGAGAGTTATTCAAATCTCATATTGAAATCACCAATGATGAATGTGACCGACGAGCAATTGAATTATTAGAATCTGTATCTCTACCTAATGGGGCAGATATATTGCGCCGTTATCCACACGAACTGTCTGGTGGTCAACGCCAACGGGTGGGGATTGCTATGGCATTAGCTTTAGACCCAGCATTACTAATTGGTGATGAACCTACATCTGCTTTAGATGTAACAACACAATCACAAGTTGTTATGCAAATGTTAGAACTTGCTAAAGAGCATAATTCTGCTATCGTAATGGTTACGCATAACCTTGGTGTAGCGGCCTATATGTCTGACTATATTATTGTTATGAAAAAGGGACGTGTTGTTGATGCGGGTACATCGCAAGACATTTTGGAAAATCCATCTAATGAATATACGAAACAATTAAAAGATTCGGTACCAACATTGGGAGGAGGTCGTTACATTGACTAAATACGCAGTAGAAATTAAAAATGTGTGTAAACGATTCCCTCTTCCAACTGGTGGTGAGCTCGAAGCATGTAAGGATATCAATATTACCTTGGAAAAAGGTCAGTCCCTTGGAATTGTAGGTGAATCTGGCTCTGGTAAAACTACATTGGTTCGTATGATCATGAAGATGCTTCCTATAACAGAAGGCGAGATTTATGTAGATGGTGTAGAAATCCAACATATGGACGCTGCACAAACAAAGGAATACCGTAAGAAGATTCAAATGGTATTCCAAGATCCATCGGCAGCATTCAATCCACGTATGAAGGTAAAGGATATTATCCTTGAACCGTTATACAATTTTGGGCTTCTTGAAAAAGGAAAAGAAGAACAAATCGCAGGTGATTATCTTGAAATGGTAGGTTTACCTCGTGAGTTTATGCATCGCTATCCTCATGAAATGTCTGGTGGTCAACGCCAGCGTGTGGCCATTGCTCGGGCCATCGTACTTGAACCTGAAATTCTTGTGCTAGATGAGGCGACAAGTGCTCTAGACGTATCTGTACAAGACTCCATTGCCTATTTATTGGCGCGTTTACAAAAAAAGAAAAATTTAACATACCTATTTATTGCTCATGATATTGCGTTCATTCGTACCATGTGCCACAAGGTGGTCGTAATGTACAAAGGCGCTATTGTTGAAGAGTTAGATGCATTCCACTTAGCAGATGCTAAGCATCCTTATACGAAGGTTTTGTTGAGTTCCATCTTTGAAATTGGTAAAGAGCATAAGCCTCTTACATTGGAAGACGCGACTAGCAAATTATAAGCATTCAAATTGGCTACTGTTTTAGTATCGGTGCGGCCTAAGCTAAATTGCTTAATGTAATAGGAAAATAATGAGTATCTAAAATAGCGGTTAGCCAACTGGCTGACTGCTATTTTTTTTATATAGATTTACTCAGATGCATATATATTGAAAGATTTCTCAAAAAGATTGTATTAATAATTAATATATAGTATAGTTGACTAGGTAATATACCCCCATAGGTATAAGTGAAATATGCTCATATGATGTGATATACATACAGAGAAAGGATAGGTGTGTGAATGAACGGATTACGTAAGGCGTTACTGATTGGTATGACCCTTGGTGTTGCAGTGTTTGGCACTGTAGGTTGTATGAATCAATCATCCGATTCATCTAATGATGTATTAAAGGTAGGAGCGATTAGCTTTGCTGGTACCTTGGAGCCAACAGAAAATTATTTTAGTTGGGCCGTTGTACGGTACGGTGTTGGTGAAACATTAACCAAGTTTGATGATCATATGAATGCCAAACCATGGTTAGCATCCTCTTGGAAACAAAGTGATGACAAGATGACTTGGACTTTTACCATTAACGATAAGGTTAAGTTCTCTAATGGTAATCCTCTGACAGCGGAGGCCGTAAAAGCATCTTTGGAGAGGACTTTCACAAAAAGTAAACGAGCAAAGACGTTCTTTAATTACACAGAAATGGCGGCTAATGGTCAAGAGCTCATAATTAAGACAGATAAGCCTTATTATAATTTGCCAAGCTTGTTGGGTGATCCATTGTTCTTAATTATAGATGTGACTGCAGAAGCAAATGGTCGTGATATAGCAAAGGAAGGTCCTATAGGGACGGGCCCTTATGTAGTATCCTCTTTTACAAAAGAACGGGCTGAGCTAGCACGGAATGATAATTATTGGGATGGTAAACCTGGTTTTAGTAAGGTTGAAATTCCATCTATTAATGATGCAAATACACGTGCTATGGCGCTTCAGGCCGGCGATGTAGATATGGCTGTTAGCATTGGACCAGGTGAATATGGTATCTTCCAAAATGATAAGAAATTTACTATTTATGAAGATGCCTCTTTACGTGATGTATTTGTTCGTATGAGTCAGAAAGGAAAACTTAAAAATCCTAATCTTCGAGCGGCTCTCATTGCAGCAGCAGACCGTGAATCTTATGCGAAGAATTTGATGAAGGATACCTTTGTAGCTGGTAAGGCTCCGCTACCACCATCTATCGACTATGGATTCAATCAATTGCGCGACCCTAATACATATAATGTAGAACGAGCCAAAGAATTATTGAAAAAAGAAGGGTATGTTGATACAAATGGGGATGGTATTGTAGATAAGGATGGGGAAAATTTAGTGTTGAATTTCTATGCCTATACATCTCGCCCTGAACTGCCATTATATGCTGAGGCGCTGCAAGCGGACTACAAGAAAATCGGTGTAGACCTACAAATTAAGATTGTAGACTATGCTGTCATTGATACATTGGCGCAATCGGGGGATTACGATATGTTAATCTCTAGTGTGGTGACTGCAAATACTGGTCAACCAGTATGGTTCTTGAAACAATATTGGGGGACCGGTGCTGAGGCAAATGGTTCGGAATTCTCCAATCCACGTTTCGATGAATTGTTAGCTCTTGGTGAAAGTGCCAACGATCCAGTAGTACGCCGTAATGCAGTAATTAATGCACAACAATTGATGCTTGATGATTCCGTAGCACTTTTCCTTGGATATCCTAAGATTAATATTGTAGGAAATAACCATATTGATGGTATTAAGATAACTCCATCTGAATATTACATCATTACGAAAGATCTAAAGCGTAAATAATTAAAATAGGACTAGCATTGAGCTAGTCCTATTTTTGTAGGTTCTTTATTTTTTCTTTTGTTCTGTAGCATCAAGCTCAGCCATATTGACCAGATTAGCTTTACCTACCATTTTGTTGTATTTAGTAAATAATTGGGTATATGCTTCGCCGTAAGAAGAGTTAATGATGATATAGTTACGAGCTTCTGCGACAAATTCCTTTGCAGCATCTTGGTATTCTCGTACTGCATTTTGCGTTTCAGATGTTGTACCAGGTTGCAATTTATTAATACGTTGTGTAATTTGTTGCAAGTTTGCTTCAACCTTTTGTGTATCTGTATTTCCATCTGGGTCGATAAGGTCAATAGTTTGTGCAGTCATGAGATTTAACTCAATGAAGTTAACTGCATTATCGCGCTTTTCACCTTGATACTCGTTCATGCGTTCTGTATAGAGCTCATTATTGCGATTATCTAAGGCCAAATCTAATGCGTTGTATGTAGCATAAAACTGTTCAGCTAAAGGCACATATTGTGCGGCTAACTCATCGCTGCCTTTAAAGTTATCTTTTTCGAAACGACGTTCTACATAATATGCTTGTAATTGATCTGCAATAGGAATCAATTGATCAAGAACATTCAATACATCATTTGTAGCTTGGTTCACATCTTCATATGGTGTAGAACTATCTTGTTTTGCTGCTTCTAAGGCTGTTTTGAGGTCCTTGTATTTGGGTAACGTAATTGTTGTATTATGTGAACCATTGCGTAACTCTTGAAGAGTTGGTTGTAATTGGTTCGCATAGGCTACACTGTACGAGTTATATGTGTCTAATGCGACAATGTAAGGACGAATAGCGTTGATTTTGTCGTCAACTGTTGATCGATATAAAATTGTCGTTGTGTTGGATGACAAGAGTGTATACACCCCGTAGATCCCACCACCGATAATAGCAATGCCAAGTACGATGACTGCTATTAACTTGATGTACCCCTTTTTCAACTGCGCACGCTCCTTGAAAACACACTAACTCTTTTTGGATCCGTTTGGGCGGACTACGCCCTTCAGAGTAATTAGTTATATTATAACATAAACTTACGTCCCAAAAAAGACGTGTCATGCAGAGAATCATAAGGAATAGATGAAGTTACATTATATGAATATATATTAATATTTATAGTTAGTGATTTGTAGGTGGATAACATTAAAAGACTTTTACCTACACAAGTTATTTTGGATAAAGATATATTTCTCTAGACGATGCAGCTGCGGCTGGTATAATAGCAAGTATAGTATTCATTATATGGGGAGTTTTTTATGTCAGAATCGAATCGCTTGCTTAATTTTGCTACATCTTCAGAACTCATTGCAAATGGGGAAGGGCGCAATGTGTTATCTGCCATCGAAGATGGATTGCGTAATTGTGATGAGTTTTTAATATCTGTAGCATTTATAACACCAGAAGGATTACTAACATTAAAGCCAATACTTAAAGAGTTAGAAGATCGAGGTGTACATGGTCGCATATTAACAACAGATTATCTCGGTTTTAATAGTCCACAAGTTCTAGAAGATTTAGGGAATCTAAAGAATATTGATTTGAAGGTATATTGTACTACTCAAGGTAGTGGACATGGTTTTCATACAAAGGGATATATTTTTAGAAAAGATGAATTCTATCAAATTATAATAGGTAGTTCTAATTTAACTATTAATGCGCTAAAGAGCAATAGAGAGTGGAATACTCGTTCTGAAGTACATGGTAGCGACACTTATGCTCGAGAGATAAATGAGGAATTTGAACTGTATTGGAATTCGAAATTTGCTATTCCTTATGAAGAGTTTATACCTTGGTATAAGCCTAGATGGGTTCGTCCAGAACGTTCTTCTCAAAGGTCTGTAGCGGAATAGTTTAAGAAGGTAGATTTACCTACTTTAGAACCTAATATGATGCAGCAACAGTTTATTGCAAATTTTAATGAGTTAAGAGCGAATCATGCCAAAAGAGGGCTTTTAATTTCTGCTACAGGGACGGGAAAAACCTATGCAGCGGCCTTTGCAATGCGTGAAATGAATCCGAAAAGAATATTATTTTTAGTACATCGGGAACAAATTGCAAAACAAGCAATGGCAAGTTTTTCACGGGTTTTTAATGATCCATCTATAACGTTTGGCTTGGTATCTGGTAATGTTAAAAAATATGATGCTAACCATGTGTTTTCTACAATGCAGATGATGGGACGCCATGATGTAATGAATCAATATGACCCAAAAGCTTTTGATTGTATTATTATTGACGAAGTACATCGTGCTGGTTCTGAAAGTTATCAACGTATTATCGACTATTTTAAACCACAGTTCCTATTAGGTATGACCGCAAGTCCGGAGAGGACTGACGGTTATGATTTATATGAGCTCTTTGATCATAATATTATTTATGAAATTAGACTTCAACAAGCATTAGAGGAAGATTTATTGTGTCCATTCCATTATTTTGGTATTAGCGATTTATGGGTCGATACAGATGAGCCGATTAGTGATATGGAGGTTACTTTCTCTAATTTATCTACGAAGGAGCGGGTAGATAAAATTATAGAGAAAATACGTTACTTTGGACATAGTGGTAGTCGAGTAAAAGGCTTAGTATTTTGTAGCAATCGAGTTGAAGCAAAGACTTTATCTGACGCTTTTAATGAGCGTGGTATCTATCGTACGGTAAGCTTGACTGGTGAGGATAGCCAAGAAATCAGAGAAAAAACAATTGCTCGCTTAACAGGTACAGGGGAGTATCAAGGTAGACTTGATGAGCAGTTAGATTATATCTTTACTGTAGATATATTTAATGAAGGCGTTGATATACCTGAAATTAATCAAGTTATTATGTTACGTCAAACTGAAAGCCCAATAATTTTTATTCAACAGTTAGGGCGTGGACTTCGTAAGTTTGAAGATAAAGAATATGTAGTTATCCTTGATTTTATTGGGAATTATACAAATAACTTTATGATTCCCTTAGCGTTATCTGGTGATAGAAGTTATAACAAAGATACTTTGCGGTGTTATGTGCAAGCTGGTAACCGTATTATTCCAGGATCTTCAACAGTACACTTTGATAAAATTGCGAAACAACGTATTTACGAATCTATTGATACGGCTAAGTTTTCTGATATGAAATTGATCAAGGAAGCTTATTTTAATTTGCGTTTTAAATTAGGTCGTATTCCTAGAATTTCTGATTTTGCAGAGCATGGATCTATTGATATTAGTCGAATTTTTAATAAATTTAAGTCCTATCATAATTTTTTGATAAAAATTAAAGATAAAGACTATGATATATTGTTTACACCTATTCAGGAACGAATGCTGCACTTTATATCGCAAAAGATGACAACGGGAATGCGTGTGCGAGACCTTCTAGCGTTACAAGCTTTACTAGATGGGCATTGTGATGTTATTACATATGTAGCTAATGAGCTTTCTAACTCCTATAACTTAGAACTATCTGAATATGGGCGAATTAATCTTATTAATGTAATGACAAATCAATTTGGTGTTAAAGCGGCACAAAAAACATTTGAAGATAGTGTATTTATTGAATTATCTAATGGTCGTTATGGAATATCTCAAGCATTTAAAGAGGCATTAGAAGATCTTAATTTCAAAGGGCAGGTGCAAGAGCTTGTTACCTATGGTTTGAATCAATTTAATGTTAAATATAAAGCAAACATATATCCTAATACACCTTTTGCTTTATATGAAAAATATACCTATGAACAAGTGTGTCAATTATTAGAATGGCCTCAAAATGAAGTGCCTCTTAATATTGGGGGATATAAATTCCATAAGGAAACAAAGACGTATCCTGTATTTATAAATTATCATAAAGCAGATGATATTCAAGATACTATTAAGTATGAAGATCGATTCGAAAATCCAGGATTATTAAAAGCTATTTCTAAAAATAAACGATCATTTACTTCTGATGATGTGCAGACTGCATTTAATGCTGATGAATTAGGTGTTGCTATGCACTTATTTATGAGAAAAAATAAAGATGATGAAGAATCTAAAGAGTTTTACTATTTAGGTCCTATTCATTCTACAGGTCAAGAACGAGCTAAAGAAATCTTTATGGCAAATGGTACTATGGCAGTAGAGCTAGAGTATCAACTTGAAGTGCCCGTACGGGATGATATTTATGATTATATTATTAATGGGTAAGGATATATGAGTGAACAACGAAAACATATTGAAGTTGTAGCAGCAATTATCAAAAAAGATAATACTATATTAGCTACTCAACGTGGTTATGGTGATCTAAAAGATGGTTGGGAGTTTCCAGGTGGTAAGGTTGAGCCTGGTGAAGCTCACGAGGTAGCACTAAAAAGAGAAATACATGAAGAACTAGAAGCCGAGATTACCGTTCTGGAACATATTATTACTGTTGAATATACAGGGTATGAGAAGTTTGATTTAACAATGCATTGTTATTTATGTTCTTTGGTAAATGATTCTGATATTACTCTATTAGAACATGAAGCGGCTAAATGGCTTTCAAAAGATACTTTGTACACTGTAGATTGGCTACCAGCTGATATTGAAGCCGTAGATGCAATCTCTAAACGTTTATAATATTTCAGTAAAGGCATTTAAACAATATTACAATGTGAAATTTTAATTATGAAAAAGTCTCTATCGCTGATAGAGGCTTTTTAGTCATAAAAATATTATAATTCTCATTACTTTCTCATTAATTCTAAGTAGGATATAAACTATTATAGTATTTTGAGACATAATAGGAGAGAAATTTATGAGCGAGAATGCATATGTGTGTCCATATTGTTAATCTACAAAACATATTAACGTTATGTATGGAATAGAGACACATATCCAGGATTACGTCGCGATTGGGAGTATACCTATGTATGTTTACGTTGTGGGAATTCTTTTCTTTTATAATTAAAATATATTAATTTATCTAAAGGTATGCCTATCTATAATGATATATAGGCATACCTTTTATTTGTATGAAGAGTTTTTTGTAATGTAAAAGAACTATTAGAACATATTAGCGTATTGTTTAAATTATATGTTGATATTCATTGTCCATAGTTACATATCGGTATATAATAATATTATCAGATTTGTATTTTTCGATATAATTATAGAAAGGAGTACATATGTCCAATTTTATCACTCCTAAAGAATTATTATCTTGTCTCGATGAGGTCATCATTTTAGATGCACGAGGCTATCAAGATTATAAAAAAGGTCATATTCCCGGTTCTTATCCAGTAGATTTAGATAAAGATTTAACAGGTCCTTTAGGCGAGCATGGTGGGCGTCATCCATTGCCAGACATGGAACTGTTGGCTCATACGTTCGAGTCTTATGGCATTACTCGCAATTCCAAGATCGTTGTGTATGATTCTTGGCTCTTTTTGGCGGGCCGCCTGTGGTGGACATTACGTTACATGGGCTTAACTGATGTACGCGTGTTGTCTGGCGGGATTGAACGTTGGGTTAAAGAAGGTCATGTGCTTACTAAAGATCCTACTCCGTTGCCTACAGAACCAACAGTTTTTAATTATGAATTGCAAACTCACATGGTTATGAGTCGTGATGAGGTTCTCAAGGCTAGTGAAAGCGGGGATCATGTTATCATTGATGCTCGTGCGCCGTTCCGCTACGATGGGTCTCAAGTAGATACGATGGATGGCATGACTGGTCACATTCCTGGTGCTGTTAATCATTTTTATGAAAGTGGTTATACCGTAGATGGCCCTAAGTCTGTAAAAGATTTAGAAGCCGAGTACTATAATGAAATCTACCAAAATAGACCTGTTGTGACTTACTGTGGCTCAGGGGTAACCGCTTGTAATGCGATGTTAACTATGAGCGAAGTAGGGCTTGAATCGGCTTTATATGTTGGTAGCTCTAGTGATTGGGTGACTTATGATGGGTTCCCTCTTAAGACTGGTGTAGAAACATTAAGATAATATGGGAGTCCAAATGAATATTTTAAAACATTTACTAACCCTTGTTGCTTTTGGCTATTTGTGTTATCACATCTATACCTTTGGTCCAGGCATGTTCAATGTTACTGTGTTGGTGATTCTCGTCTTGTCTACAGTGGCCAATTATTTCCGTGAAAAACGTGAAAGTGCTCTTAAGGCAAATGAAAATGCTAGAAAAGTTCGCGCAGAAGCAAGACATGCTAAGAAACACAAAAGTTAATCGTAAACAGAGTACTTTAAATATTTCATATTAAAGACTGCAATTACGAGTATAAATAAGAAAATGTTGAAAAAGGAGCTTTTACAAATTCTATTAGCCTGTAATAGTCCTATTAGTAGAATAAGGAGTAAGAATTGAAATTAATTTCTTGGAATGTAAACGGTCTTCGCGCCGCTGTAACTAAAGGGTTTATAGAATCCTTTAATGAACTAAATGCAGATATTTTTTGTCTACAAGAAACAAAATTACAACCTGATCAAATTTCTTTGGAATTACCAGGCTATGAGCAATATTGGAATAGTGCTGTAAAAAAAGGTTATAGCGGTACAGCTGTATTCACACGTATTAAACCGTTGTCTGTAACGAATGGTATCGGCATTGAAGAGCACGATCAAGAAGGTCGTGTTATTACTGCTGAATACGAAAACTTCTATTTGGTATGTTGCTATACGCCTAATAGCCAACGTGAATTAGCTCGTCTTGAATACCGTATGACTTGGGAAGACGCATTCCGTAACTACTTATTGGAATTAGATGAGAAAAAACCAGTTATTCTTTGTGGTGATCTTAACGTAGCTCATCAAGAAATCGATCTTAAAAACCCTAAGACGAACCGTAAAAATGCGGGCTTCTCTGATGAAGAACGTGCAAAAATGACTGAGCTCTTAGGTGCTGGGTTTACAGATACATTCCGTTATCTCTATCCAGATGCTATTGAAGAATACAGCTGGTGGTCTTACATGGGCAAAGCTCGTGAACGGAATACAGGATGGAGAATTGATTACTTCATTACATCCAAACGTCTTGACGATAAAATTCAAGAAGCGAAGATTCATCAACAAATCTTTGGTTCCGATCATTGTCCAGTAGAATTGGATATCGATTTATAAAACTTGCCTACAAAATTAACAGCCTCATCTACGGGTGAGGCTGTTATAATTAGAGTAAGATTTATTATTTACCTTACAGATATATTTGCATTTATTTTTATATGTAGTAGATGTGCTTATAAAGGCTAATATTCAGGATGAGGAGATATTATGGATCAAAAACAAAAGGCTGTCGTTCTATTTAGCGGTGGTGTAGATAGTACTACATGTTTAGCACTTGCTATTGAAAGGTTTGGTAAAGAGAATGTAGTACCAATATCCATTCTATATGGCCAAAAACATAGTAAAGAGCTAGAAGCTGCTAGAGCTATTCTCGGTTATTATGGAATGGAAGGTAAAACGATGGATGTCACTAAATTGTTTGCCTTCAGCAATTGTTCTTTACTAGAGAAATCTACGGAAGAAATTCCTCAAGGTTCCTACCAGGAACAACAAGAAGCAGAGGGGGAAGGTACTGTTAGTACTTATGTTCCATTTAGAAATGGTCTATTTCTATCTGTGGCCGCATCCTTGGCACTTTCTTTAGATTGTGGATATATCTATTACGGCGCTCATAGCGATGATGCGGCTGGTAATGCATATCCAGACTGCACAGAACAATTCTATCAATCTATGGGTGATGCCATCTTCGAAGGATCCGGTAAGGAATGCTCCTTAGAGGCTCCATTCATTAACCATAATAAAGCAGACGTCGTTAAAGAAGGTCTAAGACTTGGCGTCCCATATCACCTAACATGGTCCTGCTATGAAGGTGGCGACAAACCATGCGGACACTGCGGCACCTGTATCGACAGAGCCGAAGCATTCCGCGCTAATGGAGTCGAAGACCCAGCACAATAATAGAATCTCTCTACATCCACTAAAACTAGATTATATTAGTAGTCGCCTTTTAGGTGGCTACTTTGCATATAAATTAATAGATAAGATACTATGTTTGCCTTGAGGCGGACTTCTACGTCGCTAATATTAGCTTATTTGTTGATTAGTTAAATTTGTAGTGGCAGGAGATACCTTTTCAAAGAGCGACTTTGGCAGGTCGAGGCGGCCAGCCGATGACCGGTTCGCCAGTGGAGCGATGAGGAAAGGTATCTCCTGCCACCTCGTCCTTACCAATTTAACACTAATAGTAGATTTACATATAAGTCCGCCTACAACCAAATTGATTGCGAAAATATTAGATATATGTTAATATTAGAAATGCCTAAAGGCGACAACTAAATAAGACAGTTTGAAACCATCCTGTCTCTAAACAAAACTACGGAAATTCATAAGTATTTATAGCATGGTAGTTTTGCCATGCTTTTTTATTTTGAGGAGGTGAGTGTTATGATTACTACACGTAAATTGACTATTTCTGCCATGGTTGTGGCATTATACATCGTTGTATTGTATTTAACGCAAAGCGTTTCCTTTGGAGCGTATCAAATTCGTATAGCAACATCATTATATGCACTTGCTTATGCCTTTCCGTTCTTGGTGATTCCTATGGGGATTGGTAACCTCATTTCTAACTTCCTATTCGGTGGACTCGGTATCCTTGATATGGTAGGTGGTTTTGGCGTTGGTATTTTAACAACAGGCATCATTGTTTGTATGCGTAAAATAGGCCTCAGCGCATGGTGGGCCATCTTGCCAATTATCTTTGTTCCGGCTCTATGTGTACCATTATGGCTTAGTCCGTTATTGGGTATTCCATATTGGCCGTTGGTGTTGAATCTCGTTGTAGGTCAAACAATTCCAGCAGTCCTTGGTGCGATATTGGTGAAAGCATTGCTTAATCGTCCTAGTATGGCTGCATTACTAGGTGCTTTTAAATAAGACGAATCCTAAGTGTTTAGCTAATAAAACTAGGTAATTGAACATAAAAAAACATTTTAATTATAATTTATAGACAAATAAAAGGCGTAAGCTCAAATTGAGCTTACGCCTTTTTCATGGCTAAAATTTATGGAGAGATAGAAAACTAGTAGTTATAAAAGTCTAGCAGTTATAGCCGCGCCATTTTGTTTCGACCACGAGTCGTTCAAGGGCAACCATGTATGCTGCTTGGCGTGGTGGTACATTGTATTTATGTTGCATTTCCCAAACGGCTTCAAAACTATTTTTCATATTCTTAGTTAATCTTTCGTTAACTTCCTCTTCAGTCCAGTAGAAGCTAGCTTTGTTTTGTACCCATTCATAGTAGGATACAACTACACCGCCGCCGTTAGCAAGAACGTCAGGGATAATATCGATACCTTTTTCGTAAAAGTATTTATCGGCATCGTTAGTAGTAGGACCATTGGCACCTTCTAAAATGATCTTAGCTTGGATATTTTCCATGTTGTCTTTGTTCAATTGGTTTTCAAGAGCTGCCATGTATAGTACATCGACTGGTTGAGCTAATAGTTCTTGAGCACCAATTGTAGTCATACCAGGCTCACTATAACCTTTAAGGGAGCGTCCGTTGGAGTTAGCATATTCATATGCTTTTTCTACATCTAGACCGTTCGGGTTGTAAATATTAACGCTTGCGTCACCAATTGCTACAACTTTAGCACCAGCCTGCGCCATGAGACGAGCACCTACGGAACCAACATTGCCGAAACCTTGAACTGCTACAGTAAGATTCTTAATGTCTAAGTTTTTCTTTGCGAGGTAGCTTTGTAATGCGATAAGACAACCGCGACCAGTTGCTTCGTTACGCCCTAGAGAACCGCCTACTTCGATAGGTTTACCAGTAACGATACCAGGGCTCCATTCTCCTTTTAAAGTGCTATATTCGTCAGCAATCCAGCTCATGATTTGAGCATTTGTATTTACGTCTGGTGCAGGAACGTCAGTATTAACCCCAATAATAGGTGCAATACGACGAACAAAATTACGAGTTAGTCGTTCTAATTCGCGAGGGGTTAATGTTTTAGGATCAACTTTGATACCACCTTTACCACCACCATAAGGGATATTAGCTATGGCGTTTTTTATAGTCATCCAAGCAGCTAATGCACGAACTTCGTTTTCATCGGAATCTGGATGGAAGCGAAGACCACCTTTAGCACTGCCCCGTAATGTGGAGTGTTGGCAACGATAACCTTCATATACACGAACTTCACCATTGTCTAGTTGAAGAGGTACTGCTACCTTCAATTCTCGTTCTGGATGACGTAATACTTCGTACTCGCTACGAGTATAGCCAAGTTTTTCTGCGGCTACGTCTAATGTGTTTAACATGTTTTCATATGGGTTATATGTGCTCATAATTACCTCCTGAATATCAGAGTACATGAAATGTTGTTAGTTTTACACATATTGTATTCGACGTTGTATACAGAATACCCTCTATAATTTTATAACTATATTCTATAGTTTTTAATGCTTGAAAAGTGTATAGAATATAGATATTTACTGTGATAATAGTCACTCCTGGAGTTAGAGGCAAATCGAAGTTTTTACAGTATAAATGGATACTTTTACAAAAAATAAAAAGAGACCGATAAAAGATACTTTCACCGATCTCATAAGAGAATATATTTTATTTTACCATTGTATCTTCCACTGGAGTTGGAGGAACGGAGGAGTCTGTAGTTTGGCCATCACCCCACCATACGATACCATATGTATGATTAAGAACGGATCGGTTGAATACAGGACTTTCGATACCGGCCTTACGTTGTTTAATATAGTCATCAAGGGCAAGACCTGCTGTGCGGCCCATACGTACGATAGAACTGATATTAGTCAATACTAGGAATGCCATGAATAAATCAGCTAAATTCCATACTAGATCAAGAGAGGCGATGGAGCCCACAAATGTCATAATAATTACACCGATGCGGAATAAATGAAGATAGAATCTCTTTTCAGTTAAGTGGCTAATATTGATTTCACCATAGTAATAGTTACCGATTAAGGAACTGAAGGAGAACATTACGATAAAGATTGCTACCGCTGTTGGTGCCCAAGAACCAAGTTGTTGTTCTAGATTATGTTGTACTAGTGCAACACCAGTTAAACCCGTTGTGCTATAGTCGCCAACCATGAGTACAATGAATGCTGAAGCTGTACAAATGATGAAAGTATCAAGGAATACACCAAATGCTTGTACAAGCCCTTGTTCTACAGGGTGATTAACAGCTGCAGTAGCTGCTGCATTTGGAACAGAGCCTTCACCTGCTTCGTTAGAGAATAAGCCACGTTTAATACCATTCATTACAGTAGCGCCTAGTAGACCACCACCTGCAGCAACTGGTTCAAAGGCTGAGGTAATAATAGTATAAATAACATGTGGGAACTGGGTGATGTTCATAATGACTACGAATAATGCAGTAGCAATATATAGTACAGCCATAATAGGAACGATGATTTCAGATGCTTTTGCAACACGATGAATACCACCAAAAATAATGAGGCCAAGAAGTATTGCTACAACTGCACCGGTGTAGGATACATCAAAGTTAAATACTTGAAGTGATGCAGCTAATGTGTTTGCTTGTACGGAGTTGTAAATCCAACCATACGTAATACTGATTAGAATAGCAAATAAAACAGATAATGCTTTGTTGTTTAAACCATAACGGATGTAGTAAGCTGGACCGCCGTAGAAACCGCCTTTAGCAACAGGTTCTTTATAAATTTGTGCTAATGTAGATTCAATGAAACCTGTGGCAGCACCGATGAGTGCGATAATCCACATCCAGAAGATAGCACCAGGGCCACCAAGTACAACGGCAATGGCGATACCTGCGATGTTACCAACACCTACACGAGAGGCGGTACTAACACAGAATGCTTGGAATGAGGATACATGATTTTTTTCAGTAGAACTACCTGCACCGTTGACTACGAGACGAATCATTTCTTTAATCATACGAATTTGTACAAAATTCGTTGTCATAGTAAAGAAGAGACCTGCGCCGATGAGGATAAAAATGATGAAATAACTCCATAAATAGCCATTAATGGTAGAAATAGCATCATTGAGCATTGCTTCCATAAAAAAGCCCCTTTCTCATAAAAAGAATTCATATAATTATTAATTATATTGTATCAATTTCTATAGACTCTGTAAAACAAAAATCCTTCACGAAAGTGAAGGATTTTATTAATGATTTATTATTGTATAGCAAATAGGATACTTCATTAAGATTTAGTGAATTCCTGGGATTCTTCCATGCCTTGAAGTAAGGTTTGTTCAGAATGTTCCATATGAATTCTGGCTAGCTTTCGAGCTTGTGTAGCGTTATGTGAAGCAATGGCTTCTACTAATTGGCGATGTTCTTCCCAAGTTTTTCTGAGACGACCTGGTTGGTTCATAGAAAAACTACGGAACCGATAGGTTTGCTCGCGTAAGTTGTGAACAATATCTGCAAGTCGTTCATTGCGAGATGCTCGGTATAGAACTTCGTGAAATTCCACGTCCGCTGATACGACGGATTCCATATCTTTGTTTTCCATATGATCGCCAATTTCTACAAGCATTCGTTCCAAGGTTTCGATTTCTTCCTCCGTAATGCGCTCCGCTGCAAGACCTGCAGCTAGTTCTTCGAGAGCAGATCGGATTTCAAATACTTGAGTAATATCCTTTAGAGATATATTAGCCACATATGTGCCACGGCGAGGCACCATGACAACAAAGCCTTCTAGTTCAAGCTTACGAATGGCTTCACGAATTGGGGTACGGCTTACACCAAGCTCTTCTGCTAGAGGAATTTCCATAAGGCGTTCGCCAGGTTTTAAAACACCATCTTGAATGGCTTGTCGCAATGTTTCGCTAACAACTTCGCGTAGAGGTTTATACGCATCTAAGCGTATAGGTTGCAACCGTTTTGTCATGGTAAGTCCTCCTGTGTACATGTTTTTGTAATGAGAGAAAGCCAATCATGGCCTGCTGCTTTAATCTCTTCTTGCAGTTGTAATGCCTCCATCGGCTTATCGAGTAATACTACCATTGTAGGACCACTGCCAGTCATGATAGTTGGATACCCACGACTAGTAAAGAAATCTTTACAAATAACGAGCTCTTCATGGTCAGGGAAGAGTAGCTCTTCAAAGGTGTTCGCACTAGCTAGGAAGGCTGACTTTAGATTATTGTGCTCTAAGTGCTTGTGGACAGTATTTATGGTTTGTTTGGTAGCTATTGATTTACCGTTGAAGCGACCGTAGGCAACTGCAGTAGATACAGAAACCTGTGGTTTTACGAGTAATAGCCAATGTGGATCTGGTGATTTACCGTAGGTTAATATTTCGCCACGGCCCGTGCCGCGTGCAGTACCACCTTGTAATAAGAATGGTACATCAGATCCGAGGGTAGCACCGATTTTTAATAGTTCATCTTGAGTAAGACGTAAATCCCAGAAACGATTGAGGCCTACTAACATAGCTGCCGCATCAGCGCTGCCACCACCAAGTCCTGCTTGGATAGGTACGCGTTTTAAAAGGTGAATTGCGGCTCCTGCTTTACATCCCGTATAGGCTTGGACAGCCCGTAATGCTTTGAGGGCAAGATTCTCTTCCCCGTAAGTAACTAGTTTTTGCATATACTCTGGTAATTCTGGAGCACCACCAGAAAAAACTACGGAATGATGTTTAGCAAAATAAATGGAATCGCTAAGGCGAATGGATTGGAAGATAGAGTCGATATCGTGATATCCATCTTCGCGCTTGCCTGTAATAGCAAGACCAATATTGATTTTACTGCAACCGAGTTGCTCAAAACTTTTACTCATAATAGCCTCGTTTGTAACGTACATAATATATGCAGTATATATGTTTATTTTATACTCTTATAAAGTGATTGAAAATAACCATTAAGTGGTTTATGATGAATTTGTATACGCATATTGTTTTATTCTTACATGGATTGTAAATAGCGTATATTTTAGTTAGTTCATTATAGAATATTTATAGTGAAATGGCAATTTGGAGGAAGCTATGTTCGCTAAGTATAAAACCGTTGTCTATGAAAGCCTCATGGTTATCCTTGGATGTGCCATATTTGGTGCTGGCATTGATGCCTTTGTATTACCACACAAACTGGTTAGTACTGGTATTAGTGGGGTAGGCTTGATTTTGTATTACTTAACGGGGTTATCCGTTGGTTCTTGGAATATGATTTTAAATATTCCTATATTCTGGGCCGCTTGGAAGTGGCTAGGTACTCGTGTTGTTATTAAGACCTTGTATGGCACGTTGATGTTATCTTGGATGGTTGATTTATTTAACTTTTTGCAATATGACATGATTATTAGGGATCCTTTATTAAGTTCTATGATGGCCGGTATTACGACTGGTGTAGGTCTTGGTATTGTGTACCGCGTTGGTGGCAATACAGGTGGTCTTGATCCGATAGCACTCATAGTACGTAAGTATTATGGACTTCAAATGGGGTCTATTAATAGTGCCATAAACTGTGCTATTCTTGTTGCCGCAATTGGTGTTGTTGGCCTTGAAGCAGTAGCAGTAACGCTTATTAGTGTGTATGTGTATACTATTATTACGAATAAAGTGGTTATCGGCTTTAATCAGCGAAAGGTAGCTTTTATCATTACCTATCGTACCAACGAGGTATGTGCATGTATCATCAATAAAGTTGGTCGTGGAGCTACTATCATTAATGGTATCGGTGCCTATACGCGGACACCGAAGCAAATCGTTATGGTAGCAGTTAATCTACTGCAGGTAAATAAGTTGAAAGAGGTAATTCAAGAGGCTGATCCAAATGTGTTCATCTTAATAACTGATGCGCAAGAGGTTATTGGTCAAGGTTTTACGCAGCCTATTATACCGACTGAAGTATGTGAACAGTTAAAGGATAAGAGTATTACTGAAGAGGATAATACACAAACTGTACATAATCAGTAGATAAAGTTAAAATTATGTATTTGTCATCTCATATTAATTATGTGTAAATATAATATTTTATGAATGATATATACAGTTGAAATTAGGAGGTTCCTATGGCTCATGCATTAGCAGGTATGCCTGTACAAGAACAAGATATTATAGATGTACAAACTCTAGTGGATGCTTATTTTGATAATGCACCGGATGTTACTGATTCGACACAACTCGTATCCTTTGGTACCTCTGGGCATCGTGGTACCTCTTTAAATGGTACTTTTACAGATTTACATGTAGCAGCTATTACACAGGCTATCTGTGATGGTCGAGGTCAATTTGGGGCAACAGGTCCAATTTTTGTGGGCCAAGATACACATGCTTTATCTCAACCTGCATTAGTAACAGTGCTTGAGGTACTTGCTGGTAATGGCGTGGTTGCAATGGTTGATGCGGACATGGACTTTGTGCCTACACCGTCAGTGTCTCGTGCTATCATTCGGTATAATGAAAGTCATTTTGATAAGGCTGATGGTATCGTTATTACACCATCTCACAACCCTCCGGACAATGGGGGGATAAAGTATAATGCTACCAACGGTGGTCCTGCAGATACATTAATTACGAAATGGATTGAAACTCGTGCTAATGAGTACGTTCGGGCTTATTGTGAATTAGAAGGGTTCAAACGCATTAGTATTGATAATATTGAGCCAGATCAACAAGTGCCTTATGATTACAAGGGGCTATATGTTGAGGAATTATCTTCTATCATTAACATGGAAGCCATTCAAAGTGCTAAACCGAAGGTTCTTGTCAATGCATTAGGTGGTAGTGGCCTCGGTTACTGGCGTGCTATTAAAGAGCGATATAATCTCAATATGGATATTATCAACGATGAGTACGATCCGACATTTAGTTTTATGACCTATGACCATGATGGCAAGGTGAGAATGGATTGTTCCTCTGAATATGCTATGGCTGATGTCATTAAACAAATTGGCAATTATGATCTCGCTGTTGGGAATGATCCAGATTATGATCGTTATGGCATTGTAACTGCAGAGGGGCTTACTTCTCCCAATGCGTTCCTTACGGTTGCTGCAGATTATTTGTTTACAACCCGTGGTTGGACAGATAAAGGGGTAGGAAAAACAGTTGTTTGTACTACTATGATTGATAAATGGGCTGCCGTTAAAGAGATTCCTGTTTATGAGGTTCCAGTAGGCTTTAAATATTTTAGCTCCTTATTATTTGATGGTGAGATTGGTATCGGCGGTGAAGAATCTGCCGGTGCATCGTTCCTTAAAAAGGATGGTACTGTATGGACTACTGATAAAGACGGCATGGTAATGGCGTTGTTGGCGATGGAAATGTACGCCGTAATGGGCGCCACAGTTGATAGACTGTATAACAATATTGTTGAAGGTTGTGGGGATCCTCGTTTTGGTCGTATTGATGCGGCGTGCACAAAGGCGGCAAAAGCTAAGTTGAAACAGTTGAATGCAAGTTCAATTACAGCTACAGAGGTAGACGGAGATCCTATTACTAATATACGTACTACATCTTTGTATAAGGAGATGCCAATCGATGGCGTTCGGGTAGAAACTGAAACAGGTTGGTTTGTAGCGCGTCCATCTGGCACGGAAGATTTGTATAAAATTTATGGTGAAAGCTATAAAGGTGATAAAGGGTTAGTGGCGTTATTGACAGCAGGAGAGGCTATCGTAACGGCCGCATTATCCGACGAAGTATAAAATACTGTTTTCGGGTGAAAACTCATGAAGATTTCACCGTAGAAAAGTAATAAATGTGATATAATATATTAATATAGTTTATTGAATGCCCTATATGGGTTAAATAGTCTGTAGTGCTCAGAAAAGGTGATGTTATGAAATTAGTTGTTACCGTAGTCGGTGTTGACCGCGTTGGTATCATCGCAGGTGTTAGTACTGTACTTGCTAACCATGGCGTAAATATTATGTCTATTAATCAAACCATTCTTGATGGCGTTTTTAATATGATTATGATGTGTGAAACTAAGTCTGAAAATGTGAAAGACTTAACATCTATTCAAGAGGCTTTAGCTACACTTGGTAAAGAACTTGGTGTTGAAATCCGTGCACAACATGCTGACATTTTCTTAAGCATGCACCGTGTGGGATAGGAGGCGCTATGTTATCTATCGACAATATTTTAGAAACGAATCAGATGATTCATGATAATAAGCTTGACGTACGTACTATTACAATGGGTATTAGCTTGCTTGAATGTGCGTCTAGCTCTGGAAAAGAGTTATGTGATCGTATTTATGATCGTATTACAAAAGAAGCAGAACACCTTGTTTCTACTGGTGAGGATATTGAATGTGAGTTTGGTATTCCTATCATTAACAAACGTATTTCTGTAACGCCTATTTCTCTTATAGCCGGTGGTAGTGATTTAACATCTTATGTGCCTATTGCAGAAGCAATGGATCGCGCTGCAAAAACGGTAGGGGTAAACTTTATTGGTGGCTTCTCTGCACTCGTAACAAAGGGTGCTACAAGAGCTGATCGTATTTTGATTGATTCTATTCCAGAAGCGTTGGCAACTACGGATATCGTATGTAGCTCTGTAGGCGTTGGATCTACTAAAACAGGTATCAACATGGATGCGGTTCGTGACATGGGGATTATCGTTAAAAGAACTGCAGAACTTACAAAGGATAATGATGCTCTTGGTTGTGCTAAGCTCGTTATTTTCTGTAATCCTGTAGAGGATAATCCATTCATGGCCGGTGCCTTCTTTGGTGTTACTGAAGGTGATAGTGCTATTTCTGTAGGCGTATCTGGTCCAGGCGTTGTTAAACACGCATTAGAGTCTGTACGTGGTCAATCCTTTGACGTTGTAGCCGAAACGATTAAACGTACTGCTTTCAAGATTACTCGCGTAGGCCAATTGGTAGCGCAAGAGGCATCTCGCCGTCTTGGTAAACCATTTGGTATCATCGATTTGTCCTTGGCTCCAACACCAGCTGTAGGTGATTCCGTAGCTCACGTTCTTGAAGAAATGGGCTTATCCTCTTGTGGTTGTCACGGTACTACTGCAGCACTGGCATTGCTTAATGATGCAGTGAAAAAAGGTGGTCTTATGGCATCTTCGCATGTAGGTGGCCTTAGTGGTGCATTCATTCCAGTATCTGAAGATGCCGGTATGATTGATGCTGTATCTTGTGGCAGTTTATCCCTCGATAAATTAGAGGCTATGACTTGCGTATGTTCTGTTGGCCTTGACATGATCGCTATCCCTGGAGACACAACAGCAGATACAATTTCTGCAATTATTGCCGATGAATCTGCTATTGGTATGATTAATAATAAGACTACTGCGGTTCGTGTAATTCCTGTACCTGGTAAGACTGTAGGAGAGGTTGTTGAATTTGGTGGCTTGTTGGGCTATGCTCCAATCATTGAAGTGAGCCCATATAGTGCCGCTGAATTTATCGCTCGCGGTGGTCGCATTCCTGCACCTATTCGTAGCTTGACTAACTAATATTGTTTTCAACCTAGTTGTTGGAGGTGTCTTATGAGTGATTATGTGCTCGATTATGTATGGGCCTTTGCTCTGGCGCTCATCATAACTTTTGCACTTACCCCTTTGGTAAAACGCTTTGCCGTTGCTGTTGGGGCAATAGATAAACCTGATGCCCGTAAGGTACATCATGGTGCTATTCCACGACTTGGTGGTTTAGCAATCTTTCTCGGTTATATAGGATCGGTTCTTTTTAATGGATCTATTCCACATGACCATAAATTATTTGGATTTGTGCTTGGTACAGTTATTCTTGTGCTCGTTGGCATATGGGATGATATTAAACAGATTGAGCCAAAAACTAAGTTAATGGGCCAAATTATAGCAGCAGCTATTTTGGTGGCTTACGATATTCGGGTAGACTTCATCAATCTTCCTTGGGGTGGTGTAGTGTACCTTAAATATTGGTCTGCTCCGTTGACTATTTTCTGGATTGTAGGGTTTACGAATATCGTAAACCTCATCGATGGACTTGATGGCTTGGCAGCAGGGATTTCCTTTATTGCTTATATTGCTGTTGGCGCTATGACATTACAACTTGGCCAAACTGATTTAGCATGTATATCCCTTGCACTAGCAGGTGCAACAGTAGGTTTTTTACGGTATAACTTTAACCCAGCGAAAATCTTCATGGGTGATACGGGCTCTATGCTCCTCGGTTATACTTTAGCAGCTATTTCTGTAATGGGTGCTGTTAAAACGGCAGCTACCATTGCATTAGTAGTGCCAGCAATCGTGTTAGGCCTACCAATCCTTGATACATTATTTGCTATCGTACGTCGTAAAATTAGCGGCCGACCAATTTTCAAGCCTGATAAAGGCCATGTGCATCATCGATTATTGGCTCAAGGTTTATCTCAAAAGCAAGCGGTACTAATGATGTATGCCGTTACTGCTCTGTTTGGGGGCGTATCTGTCATCGTGGCAGAGGTTAATGCTTGGATTGGCATTGCGTTGGTATTCGTTATTTTCTTAGGTAGTATTTTTGTGGCTCGTCGTCTTGGGGTTATTACTCACAGTGACGCAGCTGGACATCCACTACCACGTCCTACAATTGAACGTAGCGATTCAGATGAAACTATTTCTTTTGATCGTGAAGAATTGGCAAAAGCTTTAGAGGAATCTGAGGATTCCCATAAGAAATAACCAAATGTGGGGCGCTTAGCGCCCCATTTTTTCTATCCTACTATGTTGGAGGCAACTATGTTAAAAGTTATGACAATCTTTGGTACAAGACCTGAGGCTATTAAGATGGCTCCTCTTGTAAAAGCATTAGAAGCAGCACCAGATATGGAGCCGATTGTAACCGTTACGGCACAACATCGTGATATGCTTGATCAAGTACTAAATTTGTTTAATATTACCCCTGATTACGATTTAAATATTATGAGCCAAGGTCAAACGTTGTACGATGTAACAAATCGTGCATTGATGGGTCTTAAAGATGTATTAGAAGAAGCTAAACCAGATGTAGTTCTTGTACATGGTGATACTACAACAACCTTTGCAGGTGCCTTGGCGTCCTTCTATCAAGAAATTCCTGTCGGTCATGTAGAGGCAGGCCTCCGCACAGGTGATATTTACTCTCCGTTCCCAGAAGAAATGAACCGTAAGTTAACAGGTTCTATTGCAACGTATCACTTTGCACCAACAGCTAGTTCTGAAAGTAATCTTAAAAAAGAAAATATTAATACAGAGCATTTATATGTAACTGGTAATACTGTTATTGATGCTCTTGATACAACTGTGCAAGAAAGCTATGTTTTTGATGATGCGGCTATTAATGCATTAGATTCTGAAAAACGTACGGTTCTTGTTACAACACATCGTCGTGAAAATTTGGGCGAGCCTATGCGCCATGTATACCAAGCTATTCGCGATTTGATTAATGAATTTAAAGATATTCAAGTGGTATTCCCTGTACATAAGAATCCTAAGGTTCGTCAAGTTGTACAAGAAGAACTTGGTTCTGTAGAACGTGTTACCTTAATTGATCCACTTGATTATGAACCATTCGCTAACTTGATGGCTAAATCCTACTTGATTCTTACTGATTCTGGTGGGATTCAAGAGGAAGCACCAGCCCTTGGTAAACCAGTACTTGTATTGCGGGATACTACAGAACGCCCAGAAGCTGTGGAAGCTGGTACAGTGCGTCTTGTAGGTACTGATAAAGAGGCTGTACATGCAGCGGCTCATGAATTATTGAGCAATGCAGAAGCTTATAAATTGATGTCTAATTCCGTTAACCCTTATGGTGATGGGAAAGCATCTAAACGCATTATTCAAGCGTTGCGCCATGAGTTCTTAGGCGATCCTAATCGTCCTGAACGTTTTGGTAAATAATATGGATAGGGACCTTGTGAAAGCCCTCGCCATGGCGACATCGGCGGGGCTCACACTCGTTTTCTGTATAGGTGGTTTCATTTGGATCGGATATATATTGGATGGTTGGTTTAGAACTCAGCCGTTATGTATGGTTATATTTGGTCTCATTGGAGCTATAACAGGTTTTTATATGTTATATAAACAAGTTAAGTAGTGAGGTATATATGAATCAATATATTAAATTCATAATGCGTGTGCTACTAACTTGTTTTTTTATTGCTTTTTTAGGCAGTATAATACAAGTTTTATGTGGCTTAGAACAATATCTATGGGGCTGGCTTTGGGGTATATTTATAATGGTTCTTTACTTACTTAGCCTAGCTTTGCACGGACAATCTATTGTGTCAGGAGATCCTTATAAAGCCGTACGTAAATCTCGGAGACAGATGATTTGGCGCCTTATGTTAGTAGGTTCTCTAGTGGTCTTAGGTCTGAAAATTCCTGGTGTAGAGGCTGTTAGTATGTTTATAGGTATCGCGCTTATTCAGCCTGCATTATATGCTGTGTACTGGTGGCTCAGTCGTCATTTCTAATCTCGAGATACTAGTAAAAATAGAAATATTCAAATAATGCATTATACACAAAGCATCTATGAGTAATTAGAATTGTTTACCTTTCAAGTGTTGATTATATATCTATAACGATGTATGATGATACATAGATGTTATATTTATATTAATTGTAAATATATTAGGTTTTTATTATATCTATGAAAGGGGTTGAGAACGTGGAATTACATGCGGGACACCATGAGGTCGTGCAGTGGTTAGGGTTGACATTTAATATAGATACCTTGATTGCTACATGGGTTACTATGGCTATTGTAATACTAATAACAGTACTAGCTACCCGAGGACGTAAATTGGTGCCTGTAGGCTTGCAAAATATAGTGGAATCTATATTAGAAGGCTTAGAGGGGCAATTAGCTCCGAACTTGGGTCGTCATTGGCCGATGGTGAGTTCCTTGTTATTTACGTTTTTCTTATTTATTTTTGTAGGAAATGAATTAGGCTTAATGCCTACACTCAAGGCGCTAACATCACCAACATCTGATATCAATACTACAGTTGCATTGGCCTTATGTAGTACGTTAGTAGTATGGGTTATGGGGATTAAAGTTAAAGGCTTATCCTACTTTAAGCATTTTGTACGACCTTATAAGGCGTTGCTAGTACTTAATATCTTTGAAGAGATTGCTAGACCTGTTACGCTTGCTTTCCGTCTATTCGGCAATATCGTAGCTGGTGAAATTTTGTTAGAAGTATTATATAACTTGCCTTGGTTTGTACCTGTACCATGGGTTTGGATTGCTTTTAGTTTGTTTATCGGCATTATTCAAGCCTTTATTTTTACCGTTCTTACAGCATCCTATTTAGGGATGGCTCTTAGTGAGGAACATTAATTATTATATATGGAGGATATATTATGGAAGCTCAAGGTTTATTCGCATTAGCAGCAGCAATCGCAGTAGGTTGTGGTGCCATTGGTGCAGGTATCGGTGACGGTCTTGTATCTAGTAAAGTAATCGAAGGTATTACACGCCAACCTGAATTGCGTGGTCAATTGATGTCTACTATGTTCGTAGCGATTGGTTTGATTGAAGCGATGCCTATCATCGGTGTAGTAGTTGCGTTTATTTTGTTATTCAGATAATAACGAGGAGGAATAACCTTGGTTGACTTAAGCCTTGGAACGATTCTTGCTCAAATGTTGAACTTTTTTATATTAGTTTGGCTATTGGCGCGTTTTGCATATAAACCATTATTGGCTATGATGACAGAACGTAAAGAACGAATTGCTAAAGATTTAGAAGCTGCTGAAGAAGCCCGTGCAGAGGCAGAAAAGTTTAAAGCTGATTATGCAGCTCAAATTTCTAATGCTCGTGTAGAAGCACAACAAATTGTTGAAAAAGCAATTCAAGAAGCAGAAAATAC
>JAGZGB010000020.1 GCA_018367495.1 Veillonella sp.
CAAAGCCTACTTTCACAGATGTATCAATGCAAAATTCCACTTGCATTCCTACAAATGTTAAATCGGTAATATTTTTTCGGTTTAAATATTCCTTTAATTTAGTGTCCTTGAAGAAGCTATTGTAATATTTATTGAAAATCTTTTCGTTTTCTTGAGGCTTTAATTCGTGATAGACTTGCCAATTATCACTACCCATTGCTAATAAACCTTCATCTTCAGAGTGTCTGATAAAAATTACTTCTATATTTTGATCTCTGAAATGTTGAATGATTGCTTTTGTATTTATGATAAAATTTTTTGTATCGAAAGGATTTTCTTTAACTAAGCCTTCTTGTATGTCGATTACGATTAATGCTTGTGCCATGATGTATTTCCTTTATTAAAGATAAATTATATGTATTACGTGAATGTAATTAGAATTTATTATATTAGTTATTAAATTATTGTCGATTTCTTCGTATATAAGTATCTATGCACATTATATAACAAGTATATAACAAGAAAAGGAAGAAAGCAGTATCATATATGTTGATAGTAATTTTAAGAAATGTTGTAGAATCTGATGTTGAATTTACATGATAATTTAACTACAATAATGATAAGATATTAGAAAGATGAGTGTTATATCACTAAAGTATTTTGGAGGTGATAGTATGCCAAATATAAAACCTATTTCAGATTTACGTAATTATTCTGAAGTTTTACGTGATGTTACTATAGATAGTCCCGTATTCTTAACTAAAAATGGTAGAGGTAGATATGCAATTATGGATATTCAAGATTATGAACGTGTAATGGCTACTATAAAACTTATGGGGGCTTTAGAGACAGGTCGTAAATCTGGTGAAGAACGAGGCTGGATTTCATCAGAGCAACTAAAGAGTGAATTGGGGATTTAATTATGAATAATCAAATTAGCTATGCACCAAAAGCACGAGAAGATTTGCTAGAAATAAAATCTTTTATAGAAGAAGAAACCGGTGATATTGAGCTAGCTAAGAAAACCGTTTCGGATATAGTGACTACGAATGACTCGTTGAGTATATTTCCAGAAATGGGGCAGCGATTATTGATTAATTTAGAAAGTAAAATTGAATACAGATATTTACTTTGTCATAATTATTTAAGCTTTTACCGTTATTTAGACCGGACTATCTATATTGATAGAATATTAAACAGTAGACGTGATTATCTTAGAATACTATTAGATGAAGTACATTAGTTCTTAAAAGCACTATCGTTAATAGATGGTGCTTTTTATCATATGATAAAGATACTATTTATTAATAGTATCTTGGCTTTAACAAATCCTCGAAGAATGTTAAAATATAGACTATATATTCATTTTTAGAAAAGAGGCTATTATGGAACGGATTCAAGATCTTGTGTACACGCATGTGCAGGGTGGCCAGTTTAGATGGGTTACTGTCAGCACATTGATGCTCGCATTGGGCACGATATTGCATTTGGTGAGCCCTAGTGTGGCTGGGGTAACGCCGAACTGGACGATTGCTACGTACTGCGTAGCTATTTTATTGACTCGTCCTAGTTTGAGTCAAACCTTGGGGATTGGCCTTGTAGCGGCCCTTATCAATGTTTTGACATCTAAGTCAGCATTCCCTTATGGTAACTTGTTGTCTGAACCAGGTGGTGCTTTGACAGCGGCTCTCGTAACACGTGCTATGTTGTCCGTGAAGTTCCGTAAAATCGGTGGTTTTGATTTAACGCCAATCCTATCTGGCTTCTTAGCGACTGTTGTATCTGGCGGTATTTTCGTTACCATCTTGTGGAAAGTATTGGGCCTACCAGACAATGTATATATGTATGGTATGTGGCCGATGGTTCTTATCGTAGGCGCTTTGAATGGTGCCATTACGCCAATCTTGTACATTCCGGCGCAACGTCTATTCTCCAAACGCGGAATGTTGCCAAGTACAGATCAATTGACATCTGACCATAGTCATATGACGATTTTGCCTGAGCGTCAAGCTAAAATCTCTATTGAACACGTAAATTACTACCATCCTAAGGCGACGACGCCATCTCTTGAAAATATCAATCTTGATGTACATGATGGGGACTTCCTCGTTGTGACTGGTCCTGCTGGTTGTGGTAAAAGTACCCTTTGCATGGCTATGGTAGGGGCTGTGCCTAAATTCTACGGCGGTCGTCTAGAAGGCATGGTCTTTGTAGATGGCAAAGCGACTACACAAATGGAAATTCCAGAGCTTGCAAACCACATCGGTGTTGTTCTTGCCGATTACGATACGCAACTCGTAACGATGACCGTTCGTGAAGAAGTAGCCTTTGCTATGGAAAACCGCGGTTATGATCGTGAAACCATCAAAGCTCGTTCTGAAGAGGTGTTTAAGCAAGTTGGTCTCGTAGGCTTAGAGGACCGCAAGATTACAAGTTTGTCTGGTGGTCAACGCCAACGTTTGGCGATTGCTTCCGTATTGGCTACGAACCCAACTGTACTTGTCCTTGATGAACCAACAAGCTCCCTCGATCCAGATGGGACTGCCGAATTATATCGCCTCGTAGGTGATTTAAATCAAAAACACGGTATTACTGTTGTCGTTATTGATCATGATTTACATGCTGTATTGCCGTATGCAAACCGCATGGCTCTTATGGTTGATGGCTCCGTTGCATGTGATGCGGATGTACCAACTACGCTTCGTTATATGTACGAACATAATATTCACGTAGATGCGTTGCCATCTGTGTTCACAACATATATGGAACTTGAACAAGCCAGTTTCCACAGTGATGAACCTTGGCTCAGCATCGAGTCTGCTATTAAGGGCTTGCACCAAATTGAAATGGCTCATGCTATTCAACATGAGGTGCATGGTGAAAGCAACTCTACAGCTAATCAATCTAATACAGTAGAAAATAAACAATCAATTCAACGCGTTGATGATGTACAAGGAAAGGACGGTGGCGCTCATGCTTAAGGTTGAAAATATCCGCTTTGGTTATGTGCCATCCGTAGACATCTTCCGCGATGTGACTTTCACCATCGAAGGCGGCGAATATATCGCTATCGGTGGTCGTAATGGTTGTGGTAAAACGACCATTACTCGTTTGCTCGTAGGCCTTGAAAAGGTGAGCGACGGTCGCATGTACTACAATGGCACAGATATTACATCCATGCCGCCATCTAAACGTGGTCAATTTATTGGTTATGTATTCCAACAACCAGACCGCCAAATGTTCAGACCAACAGTAGCCACAGAGGTTGCCTTCGGTCCTGAATCACTAGGTCGCACTAAATCCGAAGTAAAACAAATTGTTGATGAAGTGTTGGAACGTACAGGTATCGCTCACTTACGTGAAGCCTATCCTCCAACATTGCGCCGCGGCGAAAAACAACGTGTTGCTATCGCTTCTGCACTAGCGATGCAATCTAAAATCCTCATCCTCGACGAACCAACAAGTGGTCAAGATGGTAAAGAAACTAAAGAGTTGTTAGCACTATTGCATCAACTTAATCAAGAAGGTATTACGATCCTTCTTATTACACATGATATGGAAATCATGGCTAGCGAATGTAGCCGTGCACTCATCATGGGTAACCAAACCATTGCCTTTGATGGTAGTCCGGAAGAATTATTTAAGAAGTCTACGGACGAATTGCAAGACCTAGGCCTTACAAAACCGCCAAGTGTGGAACTTTCACTAGCGGTACCATCCCTCGGTTATTGCAAATCCATGGATGAATTGAAATCTAAGTTAGTGGCTCAGTTGAGCGGAAAATAGGAGGGACATATGGAACGTTTAGTACCGTTAACAAAAATCTTAATGACCCTCGCTGTATCCGTGTGGGCCATTCTATTACGCGACTGGGCATCATTATTGGCCTTAGTCGTTGTAGAACTTGTCGTGTTATTTGTAGCTGGTTTGCTATTTAAACAACACAAAGCCGTAATGGCATTGACTAGCTTTGCTGTATTCCTTGGGGTTATCCAATTCCTTGGTAGCGGTGATGTAGTATCTGCCATCGTATCTGGCTTGCGTATGCTTGCCATGACGCTTGTGTTTATCTGTCTATTGGCAACTACAAAATTGCAAGACCTTACCGCAGCGCTCGTAACACAATGCAAAATTCCTTATGAATATGCATTTATGTTCACTGCAGCACTACGCTTTGTGCCTGATTTCATTGCTGAAAGCCATGCTGTACAAGAGGCACAAGCGTGTCGTGGTTTATCCTTAGAAGGCAACTTCTTGAAGCGCATGAAATCTTACGCATCCGTGATCCAACCATTGCTTTTAAAATCCTTGGGCCGCTCCGAAACAATGGCGTTATCTTTGGAACTACGTGGCTTTGGTGGACCTACACATAGCTTTGCCGCATCTGTAGGATTGAAAACTGTGGATTATGCTGTGATTGGTATATTGATTGCTATTACAATTTTACTATTCGTAATTGTGTAATAGATAGAACTGGATAAATTCATAGTTTTAATTGTGTTATAATTAACTTGAAGAGTATGGGGTATCTTAATTGGTACACCTGAAAAGACACCTAGAAATGTCTAAATTTCTAGGTGTCTTTTGATTATCTTTTGGAAATTTATTTATGGTATACTACTAATAGGTAGTAAAGCGTACAAAATTATCTATAATATAACAAAAGGACGAGTTGAAACTCGTCCTTTTTCTTTACTTGTTTTCTATATATTGGCGAATTACTTGATAATTATATACAGGTGATTTATTAATGCTTATGAGTATATAAGCTCCTAGTAGCTATGATGAAATTAACAATTTATGAATGTTTCATGTTCTTTTTAAGAGTAAATTATAAATCTTTGGTATAGTGAGGTTATTAATGTATTGTGTGTTTATATAAGGTGTGAGTACAATGAAAAAATCATTATTGTTTGGTCTCTGTTTAGTTGGTATTTTAGGTGTATCTACTGTAGCTAATGCTGAGGATGTATGGGTATATAGTTCTTCTAATAATAACTATTATGTTGATACTAACTATGTGGGTGGCAAAAAGACTGCTGATATATATGCAGTAGTCAAAGAAGTACGACCAGGTAATATGCCGTTTGGAGTAGAACGATATTCTTTTGGTTATGATGAAGGTAATTGGTATTATTCAGTTTTTAATGGTGCTTCTTATAATAAAGGCAAGGTTAGTGATTCTGAAAAAGTAAGTAAGATATTTCAAGTTGTTAAACAACAACTCAATTTGAAATATTAAATATAAAGACGGCTTCTATAACTGATTAAGTGTTATAGAAACCGTCTTATTTTATCTTTGTAGTTTTCTTTTGAGTGTATCCAATGGATCACCAGATTTGATTGTTACACGTTTTGGAGGATTAATTACTTTACCATTTTCAGCTACAAAAAAAGCTTCATTATTTTGTATATCAATCATGATTATATTTTCATAACTAACGCCATTGGGTAATACTGATTTAATTGCAACTGCTATATTACCACTGGGAAAATATGTAATACGATCATTATCATAGTAAAGGGAAGAATTGTAACTATTGGATGTTAAATATACCCAATTTACCGCTGATGCTTGATTAACAAAAAATCCTGTAAAAAGAATAAAAAATGACATAATAAGTAATTTTTTCATGCTATTTACCTCATAGGTTTAAAATGTTTTATAGAATTGATTTTGGAATAGTTTAGTAGCTACTATATATGAAGGTGAATTAATAGCTGATGGGAATATTAAGGAGCCTTTAATATCATCTATTTGTACCCGACTATGGTTCATTTTCCCATTTAGGTAATAAATAGTTGTTGCATTTGGTCTCCAATTAATAGAACGACGATTTTGGTCAAAGAAATAAGAATTTTCATTTCTGTATATTCTGCCTTGTTTGTAATTTACAGAATATGCAGTAGCATTAATAATATAGAAGTGACCTTGATTGCGTATAGTCTTTACTGTGCTTGTATCTATATAAATATCCTCTATATTATTTGAAAAGAATAAGGTATATGTTTTATTATTGGCTTGTAATTCTTGGATTGAAATTGCATTAGCTGTAGATGTTATTAATAGTATTACTAGGGAAAATAAAATTATAAGTTTTTTCATACAAATCCTCATCTTATAACAATTAAAACTATGTGATTTTCATGTAAAATTCATCTAAAAATAGAATATCAAAAAAATCTTCTATAGTAAATAATGTATTTGTTTTACTTCTTGGGCTTATGATTAAGTATCATTATTAACTTTGAGGTTTATTAGTATAAGGCGTAAAATAGTAAATACATGTTTGAGAAAAATAACAATAAAAAATATAACGTTATAAGAGGATTAATATATGAGTGAATTAGTAATTCGACCAATTACACAGGATGACATCGCATCTTGTTTAGATATTTACAATTACGAGGTTGTAAACGGCGTAGCAACCCTTGATCTTGAACCGCGAACACTAACAGAATGGCAGGAGTGGTATGAGGCTCATCAAACGTCTGAGCACTGCATTTTTATAGGGATTATGGACGATGTTGTGGTAGGCTATGCATCGCTTTCACCGTATAGAACAAAGGATGCGTTCAAAAGTACCGTCGAATTATCTATCTACATCCATCAAGAGTATCGCGGTAAAGGTGTGGCGTCTAAATTGATGGCCCATATATTAGAGCATGCTAAAGAAACGGAAACATTACATACGGTGGTGTCTGTTATTACGGCAGGAAATGCGGCAAGTACAGCACTACATGAACGGTTTGGATTTACTTATTGTGGGCTAACACCTCAAGTTGGTTTCAAACATGGTAAATATCAGGATACCGAAACATACGCATTATTGGTATAATAAAACGTAGATAATAATACATATATAATAATACGATATATAAATTGGAAATATTGATTAGATATATTAATAAAGTACAGATGATAGATAAGGGTTCGCTACGGGTTAGGGCGAATAGGGTGATTGAATGAACATGAAATATGAACGGCAGTTCGTTGGATACAGCAAGTATCGCAGCCGTCTTGTAGATGGTCATGTGCATACGGAATTGTGTCCCCATGGTAGTGGGGACCGAACTGCATTGATGATTGAAAAGGCCATCGAGTTGCGCATTGAAAAGGTATGCCTTACAGAGCACGCGCCGTTGCCAAAGGCTTTTGCAGCTGAATACGGTGGTGACCAAAAGGCTTATGATACGGCATCTTTGAAATTGAACCAAGTAGATTCCTACTTAGAACTAGGACGTCAATTACAACGTGCTTATGGCACGCATATCGACATCTCCCTTGGCTTTGAAGTAGACTATATTCCAGGCTTTGAGACAGATATTCAAGAGTTCCTCGACCGTTATGGTCCATTAACAGATGACAATATTTTATCCGTTCACTTCATGGAAGGCGTGAATAATGCCTATTACTGCTTAGACTATAGCCCTGAAGAATTTGAAAAGGGCTTTGGTCCGTGGATTCAAAAGCAATATGAGTTATATTACAAATATTACTCCACCGTGCGCCAAGCCGTGCGTGCTGACCTCGGTGAATATACGCCAAAACGAATTGGTCACTTTGATTTGATTAAGAAATACCAACACCACTTTGGCTTTGAGCGTCACTTGGATCGCCGCAATGCACAGGTGGTAAGCGATATCTTGCATATCATGCGCGTACAAGGTCGTGAACTAGACTACAATATGAGTGGCTTCTTTAAACCAGACTGCCGTGAAATGTATCCAAGCCGTTTTATTCAAGGCATGGCTGCTATCATTGGGGTGCCATTTGTACTAGGCTCTGATGCACATAGCATAGCAGACATAGAACGAATTTGGGGCTAGATTAATGAGAAAATTATTATTTTATCTGATCATTTTGATTACCCTAATAACAGCTTTTGTAGCTTATATGTTTTATCATGAACCATCATCAGATGAGCTGGTTGGCCGTAGTGTAGTTTTAGAGTTTGGGCCTAAGAATGAAATTTATATTAGCAAATTGGGTAGCCAATTTATTGTATCTGATACTAGTTTCTCTAACTCTAAATTTCCTTATTTCTTTGATGCCTTTGTAGAGAAAGATAAGGCTGGCAGCTCGTATCTATACTTATTATGTAAGGATAATATGATTGTCTTTGATAATAATATGAATTGTATTCTATTCTTCTCCAAACAAAACCAAGAGTCCAAAGCTTTATTAGATCATGTAAAGAAATATTATCATTTTGATGCAAGTAAAACGAAGTATAAGATTGAAGACTTAGATGAAGTTGATAGGTCTATATATCTATCGTTACAAAGTCAAAATTAATCCTTAATTATATGTATTTAACTATACTTATAAAAAGATATAAGCCATAGGCGTAGTGTCTTTATATTAATAATGTGAAATCATAACGGTTCTATTGACAATTCTATAGAACCGTTATATTATAATTTCATACTTTAACAAACTAAATCGATAAAATATAAAAGCATCGATATAGGTAAATTTTTTCTCATAACAAATTGAATAGCTAGATGACTTAAACCGTCATATAACTTAAATGGTTAATACAGATGATATATAGCATTCAAAAACATGAGAAATGATATAGATCAAATAATAGAAAGGATGTTTACGATGGTACAGCAGCAATTACCTACGGGGTTCCGTGATGATATAGGGGTCGTAGCGGAGCGCAAGGATGATGTGAGCCAATATGTGCTCGGTTTATGTCGTAGCCGCCAGTACACAAAAATCTCTACACCTCTTGTAGAGTACAAGGATGTATTCAATGGCTATGCAATGGGTCGCGGTCAGCATATGTACGAGTTCATGGATAGTTCTGATGAGTCCGTTGTAATTCGTCCTGATTTGACCATGCCAATCGGTCGTTTTTTGGCCACCACAAATATTGAACTACCTCGCACGTTCTACTACTTAGGCGATGTGTTTATGAAAAATAAAAAGCACCGCGGCGATGTGAACCAAGTGACACAAGGCGGCATCGAGATGGTTGGCTATGAAGGCATTGAGGCCGAGCAAGAATGCTTTGCCATCATTAAAGAGGTAAACGAAACGCAGCTTGGTAATAATTTATTGCTTGAGATTGGGGACGCTCGTTTCTCTCGTGCTATTACCGATGCGCTAGGTCTTAGTGATGTGGAAAGAACAGAGCTATTAGACGCTTTGTTTACTAAATATTTACCACGCTACAACGAGTTGATTTCTGACTTTAAAAATAGTGCGTTATATCCATTCTTAACTGTATGGCCTCGCTTGTTTGGGACGGTCCGAGATATTAAGGATGAGCTCAACCAAATCATCTTGCCAGCAGCGGCGCAACGTATATTAGATAATCTCATCGATATGGCTAACCAAGTGGCTCAAACAGGCCAACAGGTTCGTATCGACGTGTCTACAGAACCGCTTCAATCTTATTACACAGGCCTCACCTTCAGAGGTTATGTGGATGGTGTGTCCCAATACATCGTCAGCGGCGGTCGTTATGATGGCTTGTTATCTAGCTTTGATGGTATACCGATGCCGGCGGTTGGGATGGCTTTTAATATTGATGTGTTGACAGATGTTACCTTGAATGGTGAAAGCAACAATCAAGATAATGGCAAATTGCGTATTGCTCTTACAAAGGGCCGTGTCGAGAAGGATTTCATTCCTCTCTTGGAATCCTGTGGTATCGATTGTGAGCCGTTGCGCAACAAGGCGCGTAAGCTCATCATTCCATTGGGGGATGCCATTGAGGTAATCCTCGCTAAAGGACCAGATGTAACAACATATTTGAAAAATGGTGTAGTAGACCTCGGTATTGTTGGTAGTGATGTACTAGATGAACAAGATGATACAAGCTATGAAATGCTTGATCTACAAACGGGTAAATGCCAATTTATCTTGGCTTCTCTAGCAGGCTATGACCCTAAAGAAGGGCGCCGTCAACGAATTGGTACGAAATATCCGACCATTACGAAACAGTACTTTGGAGCGCAAGATGTGGAAATCATCAAAATTGAAGGCTCCGTTGAATTGGCTCCATTAGTAGGACTGGCTGATGCCATCGTAGATATTACAGAAACGGGCACAACATTGCGTGAAAACAACTTAGAAATCTTTGACTGGTTACAGCCTATATCTACACGATTAGTGGCTAATCCATTAGCGCTGAAACAAAAGAGAAATACCATTTTTAAACTTATAGATCAGCTTTCAGAAGCAATTAATAAATAAGAGATAGAACTAATAGTGCGAATCGCATATAGGAAGAAGGACATTTGATGAAAATTTATAAGGAATCACTAGATACGATGCTCAGTATCGTACGAGATTATACACAACAAACTACAGACATGGAAATTGAACGCCGCGTGTACGATATCATCGCTGACGTTCGCGCCAATGGTGATGCGGCATTAAAGGCCTATTCTGAAAAATTCGATGGTGTGTCTATTGAAGACTTCAAGGTGCCTCAAGAGGAAATCGATGCTGCTTATGAGTCCTTATCCGATGATTTAAAGGCTGCTTTATTAAAGGCAAAGGCAAATATTACAGAATTCCATAGCCGTGAAATTGAACAAGGCTTTGTGGACATGGATACACCAGGCATCATCCGCGGTCAGAAGGTCATTCCATTGGCTCGCGTTGGCCTTTACGTTCCTGGTGGTACTGCAGCATATCCTTCTACTATTATCATGACTGCGTTGCCAGCTAAAATTGCAGGCGTTAAAGAAATCGTTATGGTTACACCTCCTCAAAAGGACGGCATCAATCCTGCTGTATTGGGTGCTGCCAAGCTTGCTGGCGTTGATGCGGTATACCGAGTAGGAGGTGCTCAAGGTGTAGCAGCCCTTGCATATGGTACTGAAAGTATTCCAAAGGTCGATAAAATCGTAGGCCCTGGCAATATTTACGTAGCCACTGCAAAACGCCAAGTGTTCGGTCAAGTTGACATCGACATGATTGCGGGCCCTAGTGAAATCGGTGTTATTGCTGACGACAGTGCAAATCCAGTTCACCTCGCAGCAGATCTTTTATCCCAAGCAGAACATGATCCTCGGGCGCGCGCTATTATGGTTACTACTAGTGAAAACTTGGCAAATGCCGTATCTGATGAGGTAGAACGTCAATTGAAATTGTTGCCTCGTGAAAGCATCGCTCGTCCAGCTATTGAAAATAATAGTTACATTGCCGTTATGGACAGTGTTGAAGACATGTTTACGGTCATGAACGAAGTAGCGCCAGAGCATTTAGAAATCCAATTACCAGATCCAATGAATTATATGAGCCTCGTTCAAAATGCAGGCTCTGTATTCCTCGGTGCCTATGCATCTGAGCCATTGGGCGACTACGTAGGCGGTACAAATCACGTATTGCCAACAAGTGGTACAGCACGCTTCTCCTCTCCACTTGGTGTATATGATTTCGTAAAACGTACATCCTTTACACAATTTACAAAAGAACGGTTAGAAGAAGTAGCAACACACATTACCACATTAGCTCGTACAGAAGGCCTCGAAGCACATGCTCGCGCCATCGAAGTACGATTTGAAAAATAGTGTATATAAATAGATTAGATCATATATTTGGAGTCTATATTTAAATACTGATTTAAACATAGATTGAAATAGTAATTAGAAATATAGATTGTAACAATAGATTTGGAGTATAGAGGTCGTTATGATACGCACAGGTATGGTGCAACGCACCACGCAAGAAACAGATATTACAGTAGAACTTACCCTTGATGGGGCGCAAACGAGCTCCATCTCCACAGGGATTGGATTTTTTGACCACATGTTGACGCTGCTCGCAAAACACGGCCGTTTTGGCCTTGTAGTTGAGGCAAAGGGCGATACATACGTAGATGCTCACCACACCGTTGAGGACATTGGATTGGCGTTAGGTCAAGCTTTGGTGAAAGCCCTTGGTAATAAGGCAGGCATCGAGCGTTACGGCGATGCGTGGGTTCCTATGGACGAAGCACTAACACAAGTTGTAATTGACTTGAGCGGTCGTCCATACCTCGTGTTCCAAGGCGAATGGAGTACTCCCGTTCTTGGGGGCAACTTTGAAACAGAGCTAGTGGAGGATTTCTTCCAAGCACTAGCCATGAGCGCTGCTATGAATTTACATGTGCGCAATTTATATGGTCGCAATACGCACCACATCATTGAAAGCATGTTTAAGGCAACAGGTCGTGCATTGCGCATGGCTGTTACGATTAACCCAGACATTCAAGGGGTAAACTCTACAAAGGGTGTTATTTAATACAGTCATTTAATAAAGGAGAACCTATGATTTTTCCAGCTATAGATTTACAAGATGGTCGCAGCGTTCGCCTCTATAAAGGTGACTTCGCACAGGAAACGGTTATCAATCCAGATCCAGTGGCCCAAGCAAAACAATATGAAGATGCCAAGGTAGGCGCACTCCACCTCGTCGATTTAGACGGTGCTAAGGCAGGTAAGCCTGTTAACGTAGACATTGTAAAAGCAGTGCGTCAGGCTTTCACAGGCATCCTTGAAATCGGCGGTGGCATCCGAGATAAAGCGGCTGTTGACCTCTATTTAGGTTTAGGCGTAGATCGTGTTATCTTAGGCTCTGTGGCCCTTAAAAATCCTGAGCTTACGAAACAGGTTATCGCTGAATATGGTGCAGAGCGCATCGTTATCGGTGTAGACGGTAAAAATGGTAAGGTCGCGGCTGAAGGTTGGCTCCATCAATCCGATGTGCCTATGACCGATTTAATCGGTGCCATGATTGAAGGCGGGGCAAAGTACTTTATCGTTACTGATGTGGACCGCGACGGTACTATGCAGGGGGCTAACGAAGACTTGCTCGGCGATTTGCAAAAAACATTCCCTACAGCTCGTATCGTTGCCTCTGGTGGTGTTCGTAATTTAGAAGATATTAAATCCCTTGAAGCAAAAGGAGTCATGGATAGTATCGTCGGTAAAGCGCTATATGAAGGAACGATTACATTAGAGGAAATCGCTGCGTATAACCAACGATAATTATAGAAACGACAGTATTGTGTTCACTTTATACTATATTGTTTAGCATGATGGACGGAAATATATTGAGTAATGCTAAATTGAGAGGAGATTTATGTTAGCGAAACGGATTATTCCGTGCCTAGATGTGGATGATGGGCGCGTAAAAAAAGGGGTTAACTTTGTTAATCTCATAGATGTTGGCAGTCCCGTAGATATTGCGGCCTCCTATGAGCAACAACAAGCGGACGAGCTTGTCTTTCTAGATATTACGGCCACTGTTGATGCACGGACTACCATGCGCGATGTGGTGCAAGAGATTTCATCCCAAGTATTTATGCCTCTCACCGTTGGTGGCGGTATTAAGAGTATCGATGATATGACGGCTTTATTGAAAGCTGGTGCCGACAAGGTGTCCTTGAACTCTGCAGCCCTTGCTAATCCTGAACTCATCACAGAAGGAGCTCAAAAGTTTGGTAATCAATGCATGGTAGTAGCCATTGATGTAAAAACAGACGAAGAGACGGGCGAATGGTATGCCTATACTCACGGCGGTCGTAACCGTACTGAATGGAAAGCCCTTGATTGGGCGAAGGAAGCCGTGTCTCGTGGGGCCGGAGAACTGCTCGTAACGAGTATGGACAAGGACGGTACAAAATCTGGTTTTGATATTGAACTATATAAGGCAATTGAAGCCGTTGTAGATGTGCCTATTATCGCCTCTGGAGGTGCAGGTACTGTACAAGATTTTATAGACCTCTTTGCAGAAACAGGCGTGACAGGTGCCTTAGCAGCATCGATTTTCCACTTTGGGGAGATTAAAATTCCAGAACTCAAAGATGAATTACGAGCTCACGGTATTACTGTACGATAGAAAGTAGCTTTCATACATACGTTTTTAAATAATTACAGTATTTAAAGATACTTGAAGGCAGTCCATAAAAGACTATGGTAACGATACTAATAAAACACTGAGTTTTAAAACGATTATTTTCATAAAGGATTAATATATGAAACCTGATTTTGAAAAGGGAAATGGCTTATTGCCAACGGTTGTGCAAGATGCAGCGACTAAGGATGTACTCATGGTGGCGTGGATGAACGAAGAAAGCTTTCACAAAACACTAGAGACAAAGGAAACGTGGTTTTGGTCTCGTTCTCGTCAGGAGCTGTGGCACAAGGGCGGTACGAGCGGCAATGTGCAACATGTGGTGAGTATGGCCCTCGATTGCGATGGCGATACCTTGCTCATTCAAGTGAAACCGGAAGGCCCTGCATGTCACACGGGGCGTACAAGCTGTTTCTTTAATGATGTAGAAGCATAAGATAAGCACAATAGGATATAAATTATAAGAGATGTAACGGAGTTATATATGGCACAGCAAACATTGAACGAATTATACGAAATTATTAAGAACCGCAAGGCACAGCAAAAGGAAGGTTCTTATACGAATTACTTATTTGATAAAGGGCTCGATAAAATCTTGAAAAAGGTAGGTGAAGAGGCTACTGAAGTTGTTATCGCTGCAAAGAATGAGGACCCTCAAGAATTGATATACGAAACAGCAGATGTGTTGTATCACTTGCTCGTATTATTGGCAGAGAAAAACATTCCTTACGAAGCCATCGAGGCAGAGCTTGCGAGCCGTGAAGGCGTAGTAAGTAAGACTACAGATCGTCCAGAAATTACAAATTTATAATATACATTTTAAGAAAATAGTTAGAAAGGATAGCTTATGAAAGAGATAATTCGCACATTGAAACCTTATATACCTGAGGAACCTGCTGCAGCAGTAAAGGAACGCCTCGGTGTGGAACGCTTGGTGCGTCTATCTACCAACGAAAATCCATACGGTACATCTCCGTTGGTGCGTGAGGCTATTCTTAGTTATGTAACACATAATGATGCTAACTATTATCCTGATGGGAATGCCACTGATTTGCGTTTGAAATTGGCGAAGTATTGGAAGGTACAACCAGAACAACTCGTCATTGGTGTAGGCCTTGATGAAGTCATTGCAATGGTCAATAAGACATTGATTAACGCTGGGGATTCCATTGTGGTTAGTGTGCCAGCCTTCTCAGAATATGCATTGAACGGCCTTGTTGAAGGTGCTGAAATTCGCGAGGTTCCAGCAGATTTTGCAACAGGTCACTATGATTTCGCTGCATTGTTAAAAGCTATAGATGAGACAACACGCCTCGTATGGATTTGTAATCCTAATAATCCAACAGGCACCTATGAGTCTGTTGAAGATATTTGTAAATTCGTAGCTGCTGTACCAAAGGAAACTTTAGTTATAGTAGACGAGGCCTATATTGACTTTGTTACCTCTGTAACGGTCCCAACAGTGCGAGCTTTATTAGATGAATTCCCCAATGTTGCTATTATGAGGACCTTCTCCAAGGCGTATGGCCTCGCTAATTACCGTGTAGGCTATATGATGACGCCTGTAGAGTTGGCTAATTACATGCAAACTATCCGTTTGCCTTACAATCTCAATACTTTATCGCAAGTGGCCGCGGAGGCAGCTTTTGAAGATCAAGAGTTTTTAGCAAGAACGGTATCTCAAAATGCAGAGGAACGAGCAAAATGGGAAACTCTATTTGATGAATTAGGAATTCACTACTATAAGAGCGAAGCGAACTTTATCTTCTTTGCAGTACCTGATGCGGAGGGGTTAGCCGATGCATGGCTCAAAGAAGGTTATCAAGTACGTCGTGGTCAGCGTGAAAATTGGTTGCGGTTGACCATTCCTATGGCGCAAGATGGAGATGTTATGCGTAGTGTTCTTATAAAATATATTGGTGAAAGGAGCGCATCATGATTGCTATAATCGATTATGACGCAGGAAATACCTTTAATGTGCAGAAAGCATTGGCTTATATTGGCCTTGATGCGGTGCTAACATCTGATGGTGATACGATATTACATTCTGATGGCGTTATATTGCCTGGTGTAGGGGCATATGCATCGGCTGTAGCCGTTTTAAAAGATCGTGGTTTGGTTGATATAATTCATGAGGTAGTTCGCCGGGAGATACCATTATTAGGTATTTGCTTAGGGATGCAACTATTATTTGATGAGTCTGAGGAATATGGCCCAATACCCGGCTTAGGTATCATTTCGGGTACTGTAAAAGCTATTCCTCACAATCTTGGCTTGCATGTACCTCACATGGGGTGGAATAAAAATATAGTACGTAATCCAGATAGTACTTTTAGTCATATTGAAGGAAAATATACATATTTTGTTCACTCTTATTATGTAGATACAGATCCACAATATATTACGTCTACCGCTGATTATGGTATTGATGTGCCTGGGATAGTGGAATATGGTAAGGTTTTTGGAATGCAGTTTCATCCAGAAAAAAGTGGCTCAGTAGGGCTCGATTTATTACGTACTTTTGGAAGGATTACTGCTGGTAATTAGTATCAATATAGATTATCTATGCTTTTAGCTCATAATGTACATTCAAAATGAGAAATCGATAATTGACACTTCTATGTTTAGATATACAATATTATTGTAAGTACTAAAAGTTTTGAGAGCCAATGTGGCATGGATGTCCAAAAGATTTATCAGATATTTTTATATAACACCATGTCACACAAGACAATTGGAGGTGTTTATATGGTTATGAATGGTATTTACTTAGTTATAGCCTCCGCGTGTATTCTAATTTTAGCATACCGCTTTTATGGGGCTTTCATAGCGGCGAAAGTATTAACCTTGGATGAATATCGTCCAACACCAGCTATGGTTCACAACGATGGTCACGATTACGTGCCAACTAACAAATGGGTAACATTTGGTCATCACTTTGCAGCGATTGCTGGTGCAGGCCCTCTTGTAGGTCCTGTTATCGCAGCCCAGTTCGGGTATTTGCCTGGTGCATTATGGATCCTTATCGGTTCCGTATTAGCTGGCGCTGTACATGACATGGTTATCTTATTTGCATCCGTTCGCTATGATGGTAAATCTATCGCGGATATTGCGCGCGAAGAAATCAGTAAATTCGCTGGTTTCGGTGCTATGCTTGCTACATTGTTCCTATTGATCATCACCCTTGCTGGTATGGCCGTAGTAGTAGCTAATGCATTGCATAACTCTCCATGGGGTTTCTTCTCCGTATTTGCTACCATTCCAATCGCTATTTTTATTGGTATTTATTTGAAATGGTTGCGTCCTGGTAAAATTCAAGAGGCAACTGTTATTGGTGTAGCATTAATCTTCGCAGCTATTATCTATGGTCCAAATGTAGCAGCTAGCGAATATGCTTCTTGGTTCACATATGACTTGCAAACCATTGAAATCATGCTTGCAGTCTATGGTTTCTTTGCAGCAGCATTGCCAGTATGGTTATTGCTTGCTCCTCGTGACTACTTGTCCACATACCTTAAAATCGGTACGATCGGCGCATTGGCTCTTGGTATTATCATCGTAATGCCTGAAATTCAAATGCCAGCTGTTACTCCTTACCTTTGGGGTGGCGGTCCTGTATTGAAAGGTTCTGTATTCCCTTATATCTTTATTACTATCGCATGTGGTGCGTTATCTGGTTTCCATACTGTTATTGCTACAGGTACAACACCTAAAATGTTGACTAATGAAAAAGAAATCTTGCCTATCGGTTATGGCGCTATGTTAACAGAAGGTTTCATTGCTATGATGGCATTGATTGCCGCAACTGCATTGCATCCTGATGATTACTTTGCTATCAACTCTACTGTTGATACATTCAAAGCATTAGGCCTTCAAGTTCACGAATTACCAGCTTTATCTGCTATGGTTGGCGAAGATTTAATGCATCGTCCTGGTGGCGCTGTATCTCTTGCCGTAGGTATGGCACATATCTTCTCCAAATTACCTAACATGGATCATTTGATGGGCTATTGGTATCATTTCTGTATCATGTTCGAAGCATTGTTCATCATGACTTTGATCGATGCTGGTACTCGCGTAGGTCGTTACTTACTTCAAGAATTATTAGGCCATTTCCATCCTAAATTTAATGACCAACATTGGCTTCCAGGTGTATATGGTTGTGCAGCTTTAATATGTGTGTTGTGGGGCTATCTAGTTCTACAAGGTAACATCGGTATTATCTGGCCTCTATTCGGCGTATCTAACCAATTATTAGGTACTATGACATTGGCTGTAGGTACTACAGTTATTATGCGACTTGGCCGTAAACGTTATGCATGGGTAACAGGTATTCCTTGTATACTAATGGCTATCGTTGCTATTGCGGCAGACTATGAAAACGTATTCTATAGCTATATTCCTGCTGGCAAATGGACTCTAGTAGCATTTAGTGTTGCTATGTTCCTTATGATCCTTATCGTATTGGTAGAAGCTGTACGTAGTTGGATTCGCTTGTCTAGTATTCCTCAAGATTACCGTACACAAGCTGAAATTGAATCTGAAAGCCTTGTAAAATACGGTAAAGAAGCAAAAGCATAATAGCTTGTTGCATTAAATATTTAAAAGAGCACTTATTATGAGTGCTCTTTTATTTTAAAGATAATTAGTGTGTTGTATAAAAATTTATTGGATTATAATACTTAAAATTCTATAGAATTTATTGACATGAATAGAAATGTAATATACGATGTATGTAGTGATGTATATTACATTTCTACAATAAAATAGTTAGGTAACGGCGCCTTGCATGCAGATTTTCTGTAAGCAAGGCGTTTTTTGCATGGAAAGGAGTTTCTTATGGTCAATATGATTGATACCGGTAACACAGCATGGGTATTGTTGTGTACTGCATTAGTATTCTTTATGACACCTGGTTTAGCGTTGTTTTATGGTGGAATGGCGCGTAGTAAAAATGTGCTAGGTACGATCATGCAGAGCTTCTTTTTGATTGGCGTCATTTCTGTTGAGTTTATTTTGTTAGGATATACTTTGATTTTTGGTGATGATATATATGGTATCATCGGTGATTTTAGCAAGTTTGGTCTTGGTGGTGCAGAGACAACAGTGTTAATTAATACACATATTCCGGAGCTTGCTTTTGTAGCCTTTCAATGTATGTTCGCTGTTATTACACCAGCCATTATGAGTGGATCTATTACTGGTCGGATGCGCTTCTCACCGTTTGTAATATTCGCTTTATTATGGTCTATTTTTATCTATAATCCAATGGCTCATTGGATTTGGGGCGGCGGATTCCTTAGTGATTTAGGCGCATTAGACTTCGCAGGTGGACTTGCGATTCACGTGTTGTCCGGTGTGTCTGGATTGACTTTATGTATGTTGCTAGGGCGTCGTCGAGGTTATGGACGCATGCCTATGCTACCTCATCATTTGCCGATGACAATTCTTGGGGCCGCTATTTTATGGTTTGGGTGGTTTGGATTTAATGCAGGATCTGCTCTTGGTGTAGGATTCCTTGCAGCTAATGCAGTGTTAACTACGCAAATCTCTGCAGCTGTTGGTATTGTAGGATGGGTGCTAGCAGAAATGTTGCATCGTGGTAAACCTACTGTGTTAGGGGCTGCCTCTGGTGGTGTATCTGGGCTAGTCGCCATTACACCAGCTGCAGGCTTTGTAACACCTATGGCGTCCATTATTATTGGCTTTATAGGCGCAGTTGTATGTTATCTAGCGGTAGCAATCATTAAAAATCGCCTTGGCTATGATGATTCTCTTGATGCATTCGGTATTCATGGTGTAGGCGGCACGTGGGGCGCTATTGCTACAGGTTTATGGGCTACTACAACTATTAATCCTGATGGGGCAAATGGGTTGTTCTATGGCGGCTCCTTATTAGGCCCTCAAGTACTTTCACTGGTTATTGCGTATGTGTTTGCCATTGTAGGTACATTTATACTATTTAAAATCGTCAGCGCTTTCATGGATATGCGTGTTAGCATTGGCTCTGAGTCATTAGGTATTGATATTAGTGAACATGGAGAAGGCGCTTATAATCAATCTGAATTTAAAAGCTCTGGTCGATTTATTTCGTCTAATCAAACGTCCTTGTTATGATTTGTGACTGATAAATAGTACGTGTAACTAAAAGTTAAGTTGTATAATGAGTACTTGTATTTGGTACTGCCTAGGAGATAAATATATGAAACGAATGAAAAAGGTAGATATAATCGCTCGTGCTGAGCAATTAGAGGATCTAAAAGATGCTTTAAATCGAATTGGAGTTCAAGGCATGACGGTGTCACAAGTCTTTGGCTGTGGTTTACAAAAGGGACATACTGAAGTATATCGGGGCCAACAATATGATGTGAATCTCATTCCTATGGTAAAAGTGGAAACCGTTGTGTGTGATGTGCCTGTCGACCTTGTAATGGATACAGCCAGAAATACATTACAAACTGGTGAAGTAGGGGATGGTAAAATCTTTGTATACGATGTAGAAGACGCTATGCGTATACGTACAGGTACAAGAGGCACAAAAGCCGTGACCGATGACGAAGCATAATATTTGAATACTTAAATGGATAAAAGACGAGGTGAAGCAGATTTAAAACGCCAAGTAGATGGAGTTAAAGATGACTTTAAAAGCATTCAAATTAAGTGATAAATGAAATGAGGATGATGTTTAGTTTCTTTCATTGTGTGTTTAATTAACTAACTTATAATAAGTCTCTGTTATCATAATTTTTGATAAAATACATTTTAGTATTTCGGAGGTTTTTATGAAAGTATCAAAACAAGTATCTATCGTTTTGGCTACATCTGTACTTGCCTTAGGTGTTGTTACATTGGCACCGCAACAAGCGGATGCTTCTTATGGCTATACGTATACTGATTCCCAACGTCCACCAGTATCCACTCCAACAGGTTATGTTAATCCATCTATGGGTTCTACCGTAACCGTTACAGATCCTGTACCTACTGCAAATAAAGGGACTACTTCTAAAGTTAGTGTTAATAACACCAAAGTAACTCATGTTGCACCTAAATACTCTGATTACAATAATATGAAAACATACTCTCTAGCGGTAGCTGATTATTTTATGGCAAAGATTATGGCTTTCTTTGGTAGTGGTAATACAGTTCTTAACCGTTATGGTCTTGGTGAATAGTTTGCTAAATTTAGTAGGTTTAATCTCAAGTAATTGGGTTTGATTATAATTAAATTTAGCTATAACTAGATTTGGTCATTTAACATAAAAAAGGTCCCATTATGGGACCTTTTTATGTGTCTAGATTATGTTAAAGCCTTAATAGATTTGTTTTACAATCTAATAGATTTACTTACCGATCTAATCCATTAGCACGTTGGTATTCAGATACATCTGTAGATGTTGTTTGTTCATCTGTTGTGACAGTATCTTTAGCTAACGATTTTTTGATTTTGATAAGTGGTTTTTCTGTAGCTTTTGGATTTTCTTTTTTCTTCACATCCTCTTGAGATGGTGGTAAGAACGTATTGAGTTCGTTTTTGTGAGATACTTTGGTATCTGTAGGGGATGCCAATTGTGCACGTTGAGGGGCGATGAAGATTTCATCCTTTGTAATTTTTACATCGTTCAATAATAACTTAAACACTTGTGGTTTTACAAAGATTGTACCATCTACTTTGCGAGCTGTAGGTAAGAAGGTTTCAGAAGTATCAAGGTTGATAATCTTTAATTTACCGTGGCGCACTACTTCTGCAGAATCTGGTTGGATTGCTAGTGTAGCGATATTCATATCTACCAATGCTGTCTTGGTAGGTTCATCCCACGCTACTTTATAGCCCAATGCTTCAGATACTTGACGCAATGCTACGAGCGGCTGGCCGTCTACATAGATTACGTTTTGTTGACCGTTGATAGGCTCTACTACTTTACCATCTACATTGATATGATGAGCAGTTGTAACAGATGCTGGTTTTTCAAGGTTCATAGCTGGACCAGGATTCTCCATGCCAATAGCCGCCTGTGCAGGTTGTGCTGTACCAAATGTGAAAGCTAACGCACCTACAGCGATGCTAGATAAAATAAGCTGTTTTAATTTCATAAGTGACCTCCATAAGGTGTTATATCATTCTGAATATATTAACGTTACCAAATGTATATGAAAATTTTATTATAAACTTAAATTTTATGCAATCTATATATAGGAGTAATATAATTGAACTGGATTATGAGAATAGGATAGAACTGTCGTTTAACTATAGTTCGAAATCGTTTATCTCTATAAGTAGTGTATTCTTTTATATGCTATAATTAAGTATTACATGAATTATTCAATATATTTAATGATAGAGTTATAGAAGATATAGAAAGAGGTTCCTTATGGCATCCGGCAGATCTGAAAAAGAGTTACAAGGGGTAACGATGTTAGGTCACAAGACCGATTACCCTACTGATTATGCACCACAGGTGTTAGAGGCGTTTGATAACAAGCACTCTGATAATGATTACTTCGTTAAGTTTAACTGTCCTGAGTTTACAAGCTTGTGTCCTATGACAGGTCAACCAGATTTTGCGACCATCTATATTTCTTACGTACCAGATAAGAAAATGGTAGAGTCCAAGTCTTTGAAATTATATCTATTTAGTTTCCGCAATCATGGGGACTTTCACGAGGACTGCATCAACATCATCATGAAAGACCTTATGAAGTTGATGGACCCTAAGTACATCGAGGTGTGGGGCAAGTTTACGCCGCGCGGTGGTTTGTCCATCGATCCATACGCAAACTACGGCAAGCCTGGTACAGAGTGGGAAAAGACTGCAAAAGAGCGACTTCATTTCCACGACATGCAGCCTGAGCGCGTAGCATACCGTTAATATGGTATACGAATATTTAACAATGGTCACATCGTTCATAATATTTTTTATGATCGGTGTGATCTTGTCTATTCACCCTGCATCCATAATCGTAGGGGAGCATACGAAGTTATCACATCTCAGTCGATGGACTCGGTGGAATGGGTATCTTATTTTCATGTTGACTCTATTTATCGTAGATGTACTCATAACAAATGGCCTATATGCTGGATTTTATGATGTGTATGGCAATCTATCTGCTCTACATGAGCTGACAGTTGATCCGATGGTTATATTCTTTAGTGAAAGCTTCCAAATAGGAGTTGTTGTTGTTTTTGTTCTAGTGTTGCTACAAGTGTTAGGCATCGTCGATTTGGCTCATGGTGAAAGAAATCTATCGTTTCATTATGACCAACTACATCAAGGCAAAGAACAACCTTCCTGGATGGAGCAGTACATGGCCCGTGAAAAGGGTGGGTTGGGTTTAGCTCTTGTAGGGTTGCTTTACATGATGCGGATGACTATGAGAACCGTGTGGCCGTATATTATATGTCTTATGTGGTTTAAGCTTATAGCTATATTCGCTAATGTGCTGCTTTCACCAGTAATCAATCGAATCATGCATGATGAATCGATGGCATCAACGTATATCATATTAGATCCTTATGTAGCGACATATCTCATCGCTGGATTCCTATGGGGGCATATAGCACTGCATTATGATATAGAAAAGGCCTATAATGTGGCGAATAGCGTTGTTATAGCCATCATTCCACGTCTTAGCGTTATGCTAGGGGCGGTCATCTTTATTGGACTCGCGCTAGCTATCATTATGGTGCCTGTTACATGGGATACGGTAGTAGACACACTGACAAACCTATAGATAAACCTAGTTATTTCCTGTATATTTAGGGTTTTAAAAGCGGTTCTCATTCTCTTGACAATGCATAGATGCAGGTGATAGAGTATGATTGTATTTATGAGAATACACGAATGGTTATATCCAGTGTATAGAGACATAACAAGGTGAATTTTATATCGTCCTTGGGAGGTTCCTAAGGACGATTTTTATCATCTATCGCCTAAAGGAGAATCAGATGAGCATAGTCACAAATCAAACAACTGAACTGATTGGTAAGACTCCGGTATATCAATTACCCAATACTAATATTTATGTAAAGCTCGAAAAATATAATGTAGGTGGTTCCGTGAAAGACCGTGCTGTACTTGGCATGTTGCAAGATGCTAAGGAAAAAGGTCGCCTTCATGAGGATAGTATTATCGTTGAAGCTACAAGTGGTAACACAGGTATTGCGTTGGCCATGGTAGGCGCTATCTTGCATATTAAAACAGTTATTATTATGCCTGAAAGCATGAGTAAAGAACGTCGTGAGCTTATTAAGGCTTATGGGGCACAGCTCATTTTAACTCCGAAAGAAACTGGAATGAGAGGAGCCCTTGAACGAGCAGATGAAATTTTAGATAAATATCCAAATGCTTTCACTTTGGGACAATTCGTAAATCCGGCAAACCCAGATATGCATTATCGTACAACTGGTGCTGAAATTGTAGAGCAAGTACCAAATGTAGATATTTTTATAGCTGGTATCGGTACTGGTGGGACTTTCACAGGTGTTGTAAAACGTTTGAAAGAACATAATTCCGACCTAAAGGCGATTGCTGTCGAGCCAACTGGTTCTCCAGTCATTACGGAAGGTAAGGGTGGCCCTCATAAAATTCAAGGTATTGGGGCTGGCTTTATTCCAGAAAATTTTGATCAAAGTTTGATGGATGGCGTACAGACTGTAAGCGATGAAGAGGCTTTTAGCGAGGTGCAAACCTTTATGCGTGAAAGTGGTGTTTCTATTGGTCTTTCTGCAGGGGCAGCCATCGTAGCTGCAAAGCGTATTGCTCGAGAAGAACCAAAGGCGAATATCGTAGTTATTGCACCAGATGGGGTAGAAAAATATTTATCCCTCTTGGACTTCGGCAATACTGAATATGTAAAGTAACGAATTTCGCATAGATAAAACATCTTATGTATAGGAATACATACCACATATGTTGTATACTATATATTATATGAGTAGAGTTATTTGAGATGGAGTCACTATGATACAAGGTTTACGCGAATTATGGGGCAAAATTCAATATAATATTAAACGCGTAATGGATTCTGACCCTGCTGCCACAAATGTGTGGATGGTTATCTGGACGTATCCGCATATTACGGCCTTGTTTTGGCATTTCTTTGCGCATCGCCTGTACAAGTCGGGGTGGCCAACATTGGCGCGTCGTATAGCTCTACATTCTCGTCACGTTACAGGTATTGAAATTCATCCAGGTGCAACTATCGGTCGTGGTTTATTTATCGACCATGGTATGGGCGTTGTTATCGGTGAAACAGCTGTCGTAGGAGACAATGTAACCTTGTTCCATCAAGTGACGTTAGGTGGTATGTCCTCTAAAAAGGTGAAACGTCATCCAACTATTGAAGATGAAGTACTTATCGGTACAGGCACGAAAATCTTAGGTGATATTACGATTGGGGCGCGTACGAAAATCGGTTGTAATCTCGTTATTAAACATGATATTCCGAAAGATATGGTTATCTTTGAAACGGATCCAGAAAATATGTATGTCCGTAAACCTCGTCAAACTAATAATGGTAAGGCAGAGGAAAAGAAAATTCCTGATGATTACATAGAATACTATATTTAATGTGATGTAATGTAATGTGAGAAAACTGTATATAATAGAGTGATAAAACCTCTAACTATTAGTTGAACTAGTAGTTAGAGGTTTTTTTATAAAAATATTCAAAAAAGCAATTCTTATTATTGACATGGAAAATCATTATTGATAAAATAATTAATATAATCAATATTGATTATAAATTAAATAAACGAATTGAAAGGCATAGACGCCAACTTGGTTTATTCTGGTTTTTGAATAAACTATAATTGAGAATTAGACGATAAAAAGGAGTATTACTATGAAAAACGTACAACAAGTAAATCAATATTTAGCAGATCTTTCCGTATGGAATGTAAAATTACATAATCTTCACTTCAATGTAACTGGGCCACAATTCAAATCTATTCATGAATACTTGGAATCCATTTATGATGTAGCTTTTGAATACTTTGATGCAGTAGCAGAACATGTGAAAATGCAAGGTCACTTCCCATTAGTAAATTCTGTTGAATATGCTAAATTGGCTAAGATTGGTGAATTAGGCCAAGAAGATGTTCCTCAACATAAAGTTATTGAAATCCTTCTTAATGACTTCAAATACATGAAAGATCAAGCAGCTGCTATCCGTGAAGCAGCAGGTGAAGAAGATAACTTCTTGCTTTCTAACATGATGGAAGACCACATTGCATACTATGTAAAACAAATCTGGTTCATCGAATCTATGTTGAAATAATACAATTGACAACGCCTTATTGGGTATGATATGATTACCCAGTAAAGCATGGAGGATTACTCAAGAGGCTGAAGAGGACGGTTTGCTAAATCGTTAGGGCGGGTTACCGTCGCTAGGGT
>JAGZGB010000171.1 GCA_018367495.1 Veillonella sp.
CGATGACTACTGCTGAATTCGCCACCAAAGCTCACGGGAGAGTGTCAGCGTACAACCTCTATTGCCTCGCACCAACCGGCAACTCTCTGAAAGCAGGATTTGTAAACCTTTATACCCATTCATAGCTTGTATTTAAGATATAAAGGTATTGTACTGTATTCTATAGAGTTATGTCAATTAAAATAAGATGAATATACATATTCTAATATTTATCTATATATTTCTCTTTATAGTTCCTTCTAGAAACGTATATATGTACGGTGTATAATTTAGTTGTTACTACTCCAATCTGGTAACAGAAAGGAGGTGAGACTATGTTAGACATTTTGATATCCCTTTTAATGTCTATCGCAGCAGGTATAACTTGTCACTATATCTGCAAGTGGCTAGATAGACATTCTCGTTAGTAACTAGCACAATAAAAATAGCAGGGCTGCCACCCTGCTATTTTTTCGTTCATATGAGACTATGTCACATATTGACATCCCTTGTCATATATAGAATAACACTTCACTATAGTATAGTCAATGCGCCCCCCTACACAATCAGTCTTAAAAGCTTATCCACTCTAAATTCTCAAAATTACTTAGAATTCGTTTATCCATTTTTACCACTTGATTAGTTAACTCTATTCGGCCATTAACAAACAAAATATCTGTATACCATTCTTTTAAACTAGCATACGCTTCATTCTCTAAATCAATAATCACGGTTTCTATGGGGTCCCAGGTTTTGCATCTTACAGACTCGACCATAACCATACTATTACCTATAAAAGTAACGTCCCTATCATAAATCCAAAACGGTAATACTTTCCCCTTTATAGAAATAGAATATATAGCATCTCCATGAGGTGGTTCCGTTTCATATTGTGCTTTTATATTGTACTTTTCCATTATCTTGTTGCTAGCATTTTCTATATATGGCAACGTTGAAATCTTATAATTATCTGCGTTCATATAAGCTCCGTTATTTTTAATATAAATCACAACAAAGAGAACTGTATATCACTATTTGTGTAAAGAGTATTTTGCTATACTATAAGTGTTGCTAACCCTAATCTGGCAACAGAAAGGGGGTGTAGTTATTGCACAACAACTATCAATTTTGGCTAGCCGTCATGGTAAATGTACTCGCCTACTACATTTGCAAGTGGTTAGACGCTTTCCTAGCCCTTTTCTTTAGCAACTAGCCCAACGCTCTAACATTAGCGTAATAATGTAAAAAATCCCTCGGAGTTGCAGCTCCGGGGGATTTTGTAGTTAATTGCACAACTATCAATTGCCTATCTATAATATACTACACTTAAAATGGTTTTTCAATATTTTACACTGTTAATCAATTCTCTAGCCCATCTAACAGAAACTGGTTCATTAAATAAGAACACATGGTTTTGCCCCTCATATTCCCAAGATGCTAAGTAAATGGCATCATCCACCATTCGATAGGTTATCGTCATCCCATTTATAACATCTGTCTTCTGAGGTAAGTAATCCTTATAATCACCTGCGATATTACCTGATAGAGTCGATACGCGATACTTAATATACTTTGGCATATCGTCGACTCTGTCAAAATATTTACCTTTTAAAAGTTCGTGATACGCATAGACCACTTGCAGCACATCACGATCCACAATGGATATATGTACAGGACGTAATCCCTCTAAATCACTTGGCAACTGCGGCTTAAAGTTCAGATGTTGCTTAGCCTCATATAGAGTATCAAACACCTCTATCGATTGATCTTTACGAGTGCTTCTATAATCCTCATCAGTCATAGTGCAACTTCCAAGTCTATCTGGACAAGGAAACTCATTTCGATCACCATAGGGCTGATCATAAA
>JAGZGB010000172.1 GCA_018367495.1 Veillonella sp.
AAAATGGTCATATCGTTTTGGCTCACGTTTCAGGCACAATGCGCATGAATTTTATTCGTATTCTTCCTGGTGATAAAGTTACTATGGAATTAACGCCATATGACTTAAATCGTGGTCGCATCACTTACCGCTTTAAATAGGCGTTAAGAGTCCACAGAGGAGGTACAAATGAAGGTTAAACCGTCTGTTAAAAAGATTTGCGAAAAATGCAAAATCATTAAACGCAAAGGCCGTGTAATGGTTATTTGCGAAAACCCTAAACATAAACAAAAACAAGGTTAATAAGGAGGTGGATTGTTAGATGGCTCGTATTGCCGGTGTTGACTTGCCACGTGATAAACGTGTTGAAATTGGTTTGACTTATATTTACGGTATCGGTCTTACTCTTTCCAAAGAAATTCTCGCTAAAACAGGTATCAATCCTGATACTCGTGTACGTGATTTGACAGAAGAAGAAGTTGCGAAGATTCGTGAAGTTCTCGATTCTGACTACAAAGTTGAAGGTGACCTTCGTCGTGAAGAATCCCTTAACATCAAACGCTTGATCGAAATTAATTCCTATCGCGGTAAACGTCATCGTATGGGCTTGCCACTTCGTGGTCAACGCACTAAAACGAATGCTCGTACTCGTAAGGGTCCTCGTAAAGCAGTTGCTGGTAAGAAAAAATAATAAAGGAGGGATAATTCGTGGCTAAAAAAGTAGTACGTTCTAAACGTAAAGAGAAAAAACATATTGAAGCTGGTGCAGCTCATATCCGCTCCACTTTCAATAACACTATCGTTACTCTTACAGATGTAAACGGTAATGCATTGTCTTGGGCTTCCGCTGGTGGTCTTGGCTTCCGTGGTTCTCGTAAATCCACTCCATTCGCAGCACAAATGGCAGCTGAACAAGCAGTTAAAGCAGCAATGGAACACGGGCTTAAAACTGTTGAAGTTTATGTAAAAGGTCCTGGTGCTGGTCGTGAAGCGGCTATCCGTGCACTTCAAGCAGCTGGCTTGGAAGTAACATCCATTAAAGATGTTACTCCAATTCCTCACAACGGTTGCCGTCCTCCAAAACGTCGTCGCGTATAATTTGTAACATGGGGCGTGATTCTCACGCCGTGCTATACTTACTATATAGACGTAGTTTATAGGAGGATGTTCCTGATGAGCGAAGAAAAGAAATTGAAAATCGAGAAAGTGGACATCGCTGATGGTGGTCGCTACGGTAAATTCGTATGTGAACCATTGGATAGAGGCTATGGTATCACCCTCGGTAATAGCTTGCGTCGAATTTTGCTCTCCTCTTTGGACGGGGCAGCAATTACATCTATTAAGATCGACGGAGTCCTTCACGAATTCTCTACTATCCCAGGTGTACGTGAAGATGTGACGGATATTATCCTTAACTTGAAACAATTGTGTCTCAAACTCGATGAAGAAGCACAAGTACCTTTGGAAGTACACTTCGATATTAAAAAAGACGGCATCGTAACAGCAGGTGACTTGGCTGAACAGCTTCCACCAGAAGTAACAGTTTTGAACCCTGAACTTGAAATTGCTACCCTTGATGAAACAGCTCATTTTGTAATGGATGCTGTCATCGAATGCGGTAAAGGTTATGTGCCTTCCACCAAGAATAAAAAGGATACAGATCTTATCGGTACGATTCCTATCGATGCTATCTACTCCCCAATTCTTCGTGCAAAATACGAAGTTAGCGATGTTCGCGTTGGTAACGAAATGGACTTTGACAAACTTACTTTGGAAGTTTGGACTGATGGGTCCATTACGGCTGCTGACGCAGTTGCTAAATCTG
>JAGZGB010000173.1 GCA_018367495.1 Veillonella sp.
TACGGATAAAATTCATACGCATTTTACCTGACACATGAGCCAATACGATATGACCATTTTCCAATTCAACTTGGAACATGGCATTCGGTAATGCCTCTACGACCGTACCTTCCACTTCAATAACGTCTTCTTTTGACATAGTTTAAAATCCTCCGGTTACCTGGTTATTTAATCAACCGCGGTTCAGACCGCATAGTTAATATTTCAGGGCCGTTTTCTGTAACAACCACTGTGTGTTCGAAATGAGCGGCTGGTTTACCATCTAATGTAACAGTCGTCCAGTCATCCCCTAGGACTTCTACCTTATAGGTTCCCAATGTAATCATTGGTTCGATACAAAGTACCATGCCTGGCTTAATCTGTGGGCCATGACCAGCTTCCCCATAGTTAGGGATTTGTGGGTCCTCATGCATATCTCGGCCTAGACCGTGACCTACAAAGTCTCTTACCACACCATAGCCATGTTGTTCACAATAGCTTTGTACTGCATGCCCAATATCACCGATGTGATTACCAGGTTGAGCCATTTCGATACCCTTAAACAAGCTCTCTTCCGTAACTTTCAACAGCTTCATGACCTCTGGCTTTACATGACCGATAGGAATTGTAATAGCCGAATCACCATGGTAATCATCTACCTTCGAAACCAAGTCGATTGAGAGGACATCACCATTTTTAAGTTTACGCTTCGCGCTTGGAATACCGTGAACGACTTCGTCATTCACAGACGCACAGATCGTTGCAGGGAAACCATAGTAACCTTTGCAAGACGGAATTCCTCCGTGGCTGCGAATATATTGCTCGGCCATTTGATCTAACTCAAGCGTCGTAAGTCCTGGCTTAGCTGCTTTTGCAAGCATCTCGAGACAATCGGCAGTTAGCTTAGAAGCCTTGCGGATACATTCGATCTCATGTGCGGATTTCAAAATAATCATCTTATTTCTCCAAAGCCGCTACAATGTCAGCGAATACTGCGTCTACATCTTGTAAACCATCAATTGCTTTATACAAGCCGCTATTGCAGTAGTAATCAATCAAAGGCTTAGTAGATTCTTCATACACAGCAAGACGTTTTTGTACTGTTTCCGGTTTATCATCATCACGGCCTTCCAAGCGCGCCCGTTCACTAATCCGTTTTACCAACTCTTGAGAAGGCACGTCTAAGTTCACAACAGCGTTTAGCTTATAGCCGAGTTCTTTGAGGATCGCATCCAAAGATACAGCTTGTGCTGTAGTTCTAGGGAAACCATCAAGGATAAAGCCGTTTTTGCAGTCGTCTTTTTCCAATCGTTCACGAACGATGCCAATTGTCACACTATCAGGTACGAGTTGACCAGCGTCCATGTACTTCTTAGCCTCAAGTCCAAGAGATGTTTGTTCCTTTACCGCAGCACGGAACATATCACCAGTTGAAATTTGAGGAATCTTGTATTTTTCTATAAGACGAACCGCTTGTGTGCCTTTACCAGCACCTGGAGGTCCCATCAACAAAATATACATATATATTCCTCCTACTTCATAAAACCTTTGTAATGGCGCGTCACCATCAAGGATTGAATTTGTTGCAAAGTATCAAGCGCAACACCAACAACGATGAGGAGCGCTGTACCACCAAAGTATACGCCTTGGATGCCTGTAAAACTTCCGAGGAAGTTTGGAATAATGGCAATGACAGCTAAGAAAATGGCGCCTACCAAAGTAATCTTGGTCATTACGTCATCTACGTAATCAGCTGTAGGTTTACCAGCACGAATACCTGGGATAAATCCACCGTATTTTTTCATATTATCTGCCATATCCGTA
>JAGZGB010000021.1 GCA_018367495.1 Veillonella sp.
AAGCGTTTTAACGTTTCCCGCCGGGATGTATATAATATTGTAGAACGTTAAACCTTCCCATTCGAAGGTTAGAAGGAGGCTCATCATGGGAGACACAAAAAAAACGTATTATATTACGACACCAATTTATTATCCAAGTGCTAAGTTGCACATTGGTCATACGTATTGTACATCTGTAGCTGATACAATCGCTCGATTCAAGCGTTTGGCTGGTTATGATGTACGTTTCTTGACTGGTTCTGATGAACATGGTCAAAAAATTCAACGTGCTGCAGAAGCGCAAGGTATTACACCTCTTGAATACACTACGAATATCGTAAATGGCTTTAAAGCATTATGGGAAAAGATGCATATTTCTAACGATGACTTCCTTCGTACTACTGATAAACGCCATGAAAAGGTAGTGCAAGAACTCTTCACAAAAGCTTATGAAAAAGGTGATATTTACAAGGCTGAATATGAAGGTTGGTATTGCACACCTTGTGAAACATTCTGGACTGAACAAAAGCTTGGTGAAAATCATACATGCCCAGATTGTGGCCGCCCTGTAGAGAAGGTTAAAGAGGAAAGCTACTTCTTTAAACTCGCTAAATATACAGATCAATGGTTGAAATTTATCGAAGAAAATCCTGATTTTATTCAACCTGAATCTCGTCGCAATGAAATGATTCAATTCGTAAAACAAGGTCTTGAAGACTTGGCTGTTTCTCGTACATCCTTTGACTGGGGTATCAAGGTACCATTTGATCCTAAACATGTTGTGTATGTTTGGTTCGATGCATTGGTAAATTATATTAGTGCACTATCTCCATTTGATGGTGATGGTGAATTATATAAAAAATATTGGCCAGCAGATCTTCATTTAGTAGGTAAGGAAATCGTACGTTTCCATACAATTATTTGGCCTATGATGCTCATGAGTCTTGAGTTACCATTACCTAAAAAGGTATTTGGTCATGGCTGGATGATTGTTGATGGTACAAAGATGAGTAAATCTTTGGGGAATGTTATTGACCCAATTCCATTGATTGATACCTATGGTGCAGATTCTCTACGTTACTATTTATTGAGTGAAATTACCCTAGGTAATGACGGTAATTTTACATTGCCTAACTTCGTTACAAAAATTAATGCTGATTTGTCTAATGACTTAGGTAATTTGTTGAATCGTACCATTGCCATGATTGAAAAATACCATGGTGGTGTGATTACAAAATGCGATGATATGGACGATTTAGACCGCGATGTATCTACATTGGCTGTTCAAACTACAAAAGACTTTGAAGCGGCTATGGAAAATATGGAGCTTAATAAAGCGATTAAAACCGTATGGGCATTTATTGGTCGCATGAATAAATATATTGACGAAACAATGCCTTGGGTATTGGCTAAATCTGAAGATACTCATGATAAAGCGCGCTTACAATCTGCTATGTATCACTTGGCAGAGGCATTGCGTATCATTGCTATTTTAGTAAGCCCTGTTATTCCTGTAGGCGCGCCTAAAATTTGGGATCAATTAGGTCTTAGAGGTTTTGGTAGTACTACTATTGAGGATGCAAAAGTTTGGGGCGCAATTCCTACAGGTACTAAAGTTGTAAAAGGCGATCCTATTTATTCTCGTTTTGAAACTCCGGAAATGGTAGAAGTAGTTGCTAAAGAGGAAGTCGAAAACTCTGTAGATATATCTAATATTCCACCATTAAAAGAAAATATTACATACGATGACTTCGAAAAACTTGATCTTCGAGTAGCAAAAGTTGTAAGCTGTGAAAAGGTTCCTAAGTCCAAGAAATTATTGAAGTTTGTATTGGATATCGGCATTGAAGAGCGCACAGTATTAAGTGGTATCTCTCAATATTACGAACCAGAAGCTATGGTTGGTAAAAAGGTAATTTATTTGTCTAACTTGGCTCCTAAGAAGATGATGGGCATCGAGTCTTATGGCATGATTTTATCTGCATCTGATTGGGAAGAACATTTAGAAGTAACAAATATCGAATCATTACCAGCAGGAAGTGTGGTTAAATAATGAAACTTTTTGATACACATGCTCATGTGAATGACGGTCGTTTTGATAATGACCGCGATGAGATGTTACAAGCCTGCTTTGATGCTGGCGTAGAATACATTATGATTCCAGGGGTAGATAGAGGTACTGTTGAATCAGGACTAGCTTTAGCAAAACAGTATGATCGTTTATATGCTGCTGTAGGCACACATCCTCATGAGTCAAAAGATTTTACAGAAGAAGATTATGAGTTCTATAAGGAGCAAGCCCTTAACAACGATAAGGTCCGCGCTATCGGTGAAATCGGATTAGATTATTATTATGATTTTTCTGACCGTGAAACACAGAAGCGCGTATTCATTCGTCAATTAGAACTCGCTCGTGAAGTAGAGTTACCAATCATCATTCATGATCGTGATGCACATGGCGATATTATGAATATCTTACGCAATGAAGGTAAGGATAACTGGGGGATTTTTCACTGCTATTCTGGCAGTTGGGAAATGGCAAAAGAAGCTATTAAATTAGGATTCTATATTTCTTTTGCAGGACCTGTAGTATTCCCTAAGTCTACTAATCTTAAGGACGTAGCTCGCCAAGTACCATTAGATCGAATTCTTATCGAAACTGATTCACCATACTTAACACCACCTCCATTTAGAGGTAGACGCAATGATCCTAGTAAGACACAATTTGTAGCAGAGGAAATTGCTGGTCTTAAAGGCATAGATGTAGATGAGTTCTGTGAAATTGCCTATAATAATGGTAAACGTGTATTTGGTATTGATTAATTTTGATGTCCGCAAATCATATAAGTAAATTTATAATCCCCTTAGTCTGGATGTTAGAATAATTCTTACAACCAATTAAAATGATAAATTAAAAACGCGATTCTCCCATATCGATGAGAATCGCGTTTTTCTATGGTATACTAAAGTATATTCATACTGAACACGAAGTAAGATGAGGGTGGTAGCATGAAACGTATTGCATTTATAGATTTAGGTTCTAACTCCGTTAGATTTGTCATTTATGAGATTTCTAAAACAGGTAGCTATAGATTGATATACCAAGAAAAAAATAGTGTGCGCCTTAGTGAAAATATGTGGGGTACTCACGAACTAACCAATGAAGCAATGGAGCGTTCGTTACGCTCTTTGAAAGCCTTTGTTCACATGGCTGATGCTATGGAGGTAGATACCATAAAAGCTGTTGCTACGGCTGCAGTACGTCTAGCGAAAAATGGAGATGCTTTTATTAAAGCTGTAAAAGAACGAACGGGTCTTGATTTAGAATGTATTGCTGGTGAAGAAGAGGCACGTCTTGGATTCCTCGGGGTAATTAATACGATTGGTCTCAAAGATTTTATTATTTTTGATTTAGGCGGAGCTAGTACAGAGGTTACACTCGTAAAAAATAGACATATTATGAAAGCCGTAAGCTTACCTATTGGAGCACTAACCTTAACAGGAACCTATCAAAAGGGAGATGAGTATACGCCTAAAGAACTAGAAAAGATGACGAAGGCCGTAAAGAAAACCATTAAGGAACATACGTGGCTTCAAAATGTAAAACTTCCGCTGCTCGGCATTGGTGGTACGGCTCGTAATATTGCAAAAATGGATCAACGTAAGCTGTCATATCCTATTACAAAACTACATAACTATGAGATATCTTATCATAGATTCCATGAAATCTTAGAAGATGTAAAAGGTAAACCTTTAGAGGCCCGTAAAAAAATTAGTGGATTATCTTCAGAGCGTGCCGATATTATTATTGCAGGTCTTACTATAGTGGACGAGTTATTTAACTATGTAAATACAAATACTCTTGTTGTTGGCGGTTGTGGTTTGCGTGAAGGTTTATTTTTTGATTATTATGGTGAGTACTATTTAGGTGGAAATCCCATTATCGATGATATTTTAGTTCATTCTGCAGAGAATGTACTATTAGGTATGACAAAGCATGAGCTAGTCCATGCCAAGTATATTACAAAATTAGCCACCACTTTATATGATGCCTTAGAACCGCTTCATAAGGCTGATACAAATTTTAGACGATGCTTAATTGCAGCTGGCTTGTTGCATGATATTGGTAAACGCGTAAACTATTATAGTCATGCGCGGCATGGTTGTTATATGCTCGTCAATAGTAATTTATATGGTATGTCTCATATTGAGCAGGCATTTAGTGCTTTTCTTGTAATGAATTCTCATGGATTGACGCCAAAAGAATATAAGAATTTTTTGTATGGTAAATTGTTGGATCAAGAACAACGTTTGTTAGGTCAAAAGTTATCTATTATTTTAGCCATAGCAGAAGCTTTAGATGAAAGCCATGAACAATTTATCAAGCATCTAGATGTTAATATTAAATACACAAGTGTTTCGATAAAGGTATTTTACATAGAGGGTCGCGATGTAAGTGTTACTAAGGCGGCTGTGGATAAACTTTCAAAATCGTTCAAAAAAGAATTTAAGAAATCCTTAGAAATAGAATGGCATGAATCTCGTCAGGAGGCATAATGACATTACCAAAAACATTACGATATGCAGTGTTACACGTGGGCTCTAGTAGCATGAGCATTACTATTTTAGAGTATAAAGGCATAGACGATGTGCGTGTTATCGATTATGCAGCAAGAGAAGTAACTTTTGGAGAGGAATTATTTCAAACCTCTCGGTTGAGTTTTAAAACAATTGAAGAAATCTGCCATATTTTAAAAGGATACAAACAATTAATGGCAGACTATGGTGTGAGCCGTTCTAGGCTATATGGCACAACAGTAATACGTGAAGCCGTTAATCGTCGTAGCATTTTAGATCAAATTTATATTCAAACGGGAATGCGCGTTGAGGTTATCGATATGCCGAAAGAGGTATATTACAAATATGCTTTGCTATACTACAAAATGACTCATCAATATCAACTAACGGATCCTACAAAGGCAACATTATTCTTAGATATAACATCTGGAGGGGTAGGATTAACAGTTTGGCGTGGTGAAAACTTGTTGTTTCAACGCAATATGCATAGTGGTTCTTTACGTGTTATGGAGTCATTTAATCGAAATCAACGGTCCTCTATATCATTCCCTAGGGCTATTACGGAGTACCTACATCGTATGATTGGACCGCTCCGTGAAGAATTACAAACTTTTAATATTGATAGTATTGTATTATCTGGTGATGAGGCACGATATATGGCTCATTTAATGGGGCAAGAGAATAATAAAGAAGACATTATTACTATTGAGCCTACACGATTTAAAAGTCTTATCAATTCCTTTGATGGAGTAACAGCTACAAAGCTGATGAATCGTTATAAATTACCTGAATATAAGGCAAATATTTTAATGCCTACCATGATTTTGTTTAATGAAATTATTACTGCTATAGAGCCTAAAGCATTAATTTTTAGTAGCTTTTCATTCTCTCAAGGTATTAGTTGGTTCTATGGTGTAGAAGCTGAAAATAATCCATTTATGTATCAATTGCGAGAACAGAATGCACAGTTAGCACGTGCTATTGCAGCCAGATATCATACAGATAGAGTTCATGATGCGGAGGTAGAACGATTTAGCTCTTTATTCTGTAAAGTATTACGACATAAAGGCTTACCAGAACGGTGGGGATATTTATGTCGTATAGCAGCTATTCTATGCTCTGTCGGTAAGTTTGTTAATTTACGAAATCATGGAGAGCATGCGTATCATATTGTAATGGGGACCGATATATTTGGCCTTACAGAAGAAGAAAAACAAGTGGTTGCCAATGTTGTTTATTACCATTACAAGGGAACACCAAATGATGATGATGCCTATTTTAATGGATTAACTGAATTACAAAAAATTCAAGTTACCAAGCTAGTAGCTATCATTCGTGTTGCTTGTGCACTTGATGCGGGTAGTAATCAAAAAATTTCTGAAGTTACATTAGAAGAGCGAGATAATGTACTATATGTATTCTGTCGAACTAATGAAGATATTTCGTTAGAATGGTGGACTTTTGACCGTGATTCAGAATACTTTACAGAAGTGTTTGGTATGGAAATCGTACTAGTAAGGGGAGGAAATTGTCGTGTTTAATAATGCAAAGTATTATTTTAACCGAGAATTATCTTGGTTAAAATTTAATCAGCGCGTTCTATTAGAGTCTATTGATACAAATACTCCTTTATTAGAACGCCTTCGATTTATAGCTATTGCTAGCTCAAATTTAGATGAGTTTTTTATGATTCGTGTAGCTGGCTTACGACATCAAGTTGTCAATGGTATTGTAAAGTATGATGCAGCTCATATGGATGCTAAAGCACAGTTAAAGGCTATTGATGAGTCTGTACAGCGCCTTGTATCGATGCAAAGTATGTATCTTAAAAATGTATTGTCTGAGCTCGAGTCGTATGGATTTTATTTTACATATCCCGATCAGTTAGATGTAAAATCAAAGGCTTGGTTACGGCACTATTTTGAAGAACACATTTATCCAGTTGTAACACCTTTAGCTGTTGACTCTGGTCATCCATTCCCCTTTTTAACAAATCATACTATCAATGCAATTGTACGCATTTTTCAAGTATTACCAGATGGTACAAAAGATTATAAAATCGCGATTTTACCAATTCCTTCTGTATTAAATCGTATAATTGAAATACCGAGTCATAGCAATAAGGAACATCGTTTTGTATATTTAGAAGATGTGATTACATATTATGCTACTCAATTTTTCCAAGGTTATGGTATTGAAGATTTTATGGTGTTCCGTATCACTCGTGATGCAGATCTAGAAATTGATGAAGAAGAAGCAACAGATTTGCTTTCTGAGGTAGAAGCATCTTTACGTCGTCGACGTCGTGGTGATGCAGTACGATTAGAAGTGTGCGGTGATATAAAGGACAATTTATTAGACTTTATACTTACTAGTGTTGAATTAGAGTCGAAGGATGTATACCGTATAGATGGTCATCTTGATTGTCGTATGTATTTTGATTTTTGTAATTATCCAGGCCTTGATCATCTTCGTTATGTCTCATTTGAACCTAAACTTCCTAGTGAATTAGTAGATCATGAAGGGGAGAGTTTATTCTCTGTTATTGGAAAGCAAGATTTATTTGTTCATCATCCTTTTGAGTCTTTTACAGTAGTAGAACAATTTATAGCACAAGCCGCTACAGACCCAGATGTATTAGCTATTAAACAAACATTATATCGAGTTAGTGGTGATTCACCTATTATTGCATCTCTTATAAAAGCGGCCGATAATGGTAAGCAAGTAACTGTACTTATGGAGGTTAAAGCTCGCTTTGATGAAGAAAATAATATTCATATGGCACGTCGTCTGGAAAAGGCTGGTTGTCATGTTATTTATGGATTAAAAGGGCTTAAAACTCATTCTAAAATTACTATGGTTGTTCGTAGGGAAGATGCAGGTATTAGACGCTATGTTCATTTAGCTACAGGTAACTATAATGGTAAGACGGCTCGAATGTATACTGATTGTGGTATTTTTACATGTAATGATGAATATGGTGATGATGCATCTCGTTTCTTTAATTTAATCTCTGGCTATTCCGATCCTCCGATTTGGAATAAATTTATTGTAGCTCCTTTAAATTTGCGGGAAAAAATAATGGAATTAATTAACCGTGAAATAGAATTTGCTAAACAGGGAGAAGAGGCATATATCATTGGCAAAATGAATTCATTACTCGATAAAGAGGTTATTGCTAAACTATATGAAGCCTCTGCTGCAGGCGTTCGTATTGATCTTATCGTTCGTGGTATTTGTACACTACGGCCTGGAATTGCAGGTATCAGCGACAATATAACAGTCCGTTCTGTAGTAGGGCGATTTCTAGAACATCATCGGTTATTCTATTTCCGTAATGGAGGAAATGAAAGTTTATTTTTATCTAGTGCAGACTGGATGCCACGAAATTTAAATGAACGTGTAGAACTTATGATTCCTATTGAAGATAAACGACATAAGGAGAGAATTAAGGGGATTTTAGATTTGTATTTAGAGGATACCCTAAAGGCTCATATTATGAGAGTAGATGGTTCATACCGTAAAATTAATGATAGAGAACATCCAATTTCTGCTCAAGAGGAATTTATGAAAGCTGCTATTGCACAAGAACATAAAGAATCAATGACCGTAATTGAGCGTTTGCAACCAATGTTTAAGATGAGCAAATAATGAAATTCTCACGATATGTTGATTAATGAATTTTAATACATTTATACAATAGTGAAAAAGCCTGTTTTTACAGGCTTTTTTGTGTACATATATATTTGAAAATGAGATAAAAATGAAGTTTTTGGGTATGTAGAAAATTTTGGTAACAATTCAAAAACACATAAAAATACAATTTAAGTTATAAAAAAAAACTACATACTATATATAGTAGTAGTATCGTATATATGTGCACAATTCGGAATATATTGTATAGTATTAAAAAATATAGATATGTACACATACAGTGGACTTTTAAAAATAATATAGAAAATATAATTATAGAAAATACAGATTTTATAAGCGTTTATCTCCTATTGTTAACCATTGCTGTTTGACAGGTTATATCTATCTGTAGTAGAATAATGACATTACAGGAGGGATTACAATATGAGAATTCATAAGACACACAAACGATATATTTCGTCTGTTGTTGCAGGATTAATTGTAACAGCTGTAACTATGACAGGTTTTTCTTATAATGATAAAACCGTTACCGTTATGGTAGATGGTGCAGCACACACTGTTAGAACACATTTAAATTCTAACGAAGGTATCGTACGCGATGCTGGGGTTAAATTAAATCCAAACGATAAAGTTATTTCCAGCTCTACATCTGTTCAAAATGGCACAACATTGACTGTTGTACGTGCTATTCCAGTTTATGTAACTGTTAATGGTAAAACTAGAGCTATATTCACTACAGAAACTACTGCGCAAGGCGTTGCTAACGAATTGGGCTTTAAAATGCCAAATTATGCTGTAGTAGGCGATGCAAATGGTTCTGTATTAAGTGGCACACATATCACAATTGCGCAAGTAACAAGCCGCTCCTTGTCCACAGTGGATCAAGAAATTGCTATTCAAGTAATTCGACAAAAAGATGATACGATGGCACAAGGTGAAGAAGAGGTTGTACAAGTTGGTCAACCTGGTATAGAACGAGTACAACGTGAAACATTATATAGTAATGGTACTGTTATTAAAACTAATGACGTATCTAAAGTAACACAACGCGAAATGGTACCTACTATTATAAAAGAAGGTACACGTGAGGTAACCACATCTCGTAATATTGCTGGTCGCTCATCTCGTGCTATTGTAATGGAAGCTTCTGCTTACCTTGCGGGCGATGGTGATGGTGCCGGTATTACGGCTACAGGTGTACCTGCAGTACGTGGCATTGCGGCGGTTGACCCAGACGTTATTCCTTTGGGGACACGCTTATTTATTCCTGGTTACGGCGAGGCTATTGCTGCCGATACAGGTGGTGCTATTGTGGGCAATAAAATTGACCTTGTAATGGACTCGTATGGTGAGGCTATGGACTTTGGTCGCCAAGACGTTACCGTGTACGTATTGGACTAATATGATGATTTAGAGGATATATCTATTAGATATATCCTTTTTTTGATATTTATTAGATTTTTACTATTTAAAGAATAATATAGTATGCATTACTAGATTTATTTTGTAAATGAATATATCCATATTTTACTATCTATACTTTTTCGTTTTAAATTTTATTTACTAAAAAAGACGACTTATATTTATAAGTCGTCTTTTACTATTCAATCTTCAATATATGGAATTAGATATTCGTATTTTGTGCCTTTTAATTTATCTTTAGAGATAAATCGTAAAGCAGATCCATTAATGCAGTAGCGAAGTGAGCCATTAGGACCATCTTCAAATACATGTCCTAAATGAGCATTTCCGATACGGCTACGTACTTCAATACGTTTCATACCATGAGAGTCGTCTTGGTAGTATTTGATAACATCTTTCGCGATTGGTTTTGTGAAGCTAGGCCAACCACAGTGAGACTCAAATTTATGGGCTGAAACAAAGAGGGGTTCTCCTGTAGTAATATCTACGTAAAGTCCTGATTTAAACTCATCCGTTAATTCATGACTGAACGGAGCATCTGTAGCTGAGTTTTGTGTAACTTCAAACTCTTGTGGAGATAAAGCCTTGAGATCCTTTTCGGATGGTTTGTTATAGGCATTGTCATCAATAAGTGGTTCATCAGATAAGCCTAGTGGAATATGGCAATAGCCAGTTGGATTTTTATCTAAGTAATCCTGGTGATACTCCTCTGCAGAGTAGTAGTTAGATAGCGGCAATACTTCAATAGCAAATGGTTTTCCTTCAAAGGATTGTGCACGAGCTAAGGTGTTTTCAATAATAGCCTTGTCAGCGTCATCTATATAGTAAATACCTGTTCGATACTGAATGCCTACGTCACCACCTTGTTTATTAACACTGAATGGATCGATGGCACGTAAAAAGTATTGAATTAAGTGATCTAAGGAGAGTTTATCTGCATCGTATGTAACCTTTAGCGCTTCCACATGACCACTATCATGACAGACATCTTCATAACTTGGATTTTCGGTAGGACCATTGGCATAGCCTACTTCGGTGGAAATGATGCCGGAGATTTTTCTGATATACCCTTGAAGGCCCCAGAAACAACCGCCTCCTAAATATATAGTGTGTTCGTTCATTTAATCACCCCAAACTTCATGTGCTATTTCTTTAACTAATGCAAGTTTAGCCCATTGTTCTTCTTCAGTCAATTGGTTACCGATTTCACAAGATGCAAAGCCACATTGAGGGGATAGGCAAAGTCTTTCGAGAGGAATATATTTTGTAGCTTCTTTAATCCGTTCTTTAATAACTTCTTTATCTTCTAATTCAGGACGTTTAGACGTAATCAAGCCTAATACAACCTTTTTATTAGGGGACACTTCACGCAATGGCTCAAAACCACCAGAGCGGTCATCGTCAAATTCCAAGTAGTACGCATCTACATTTTCTTTGGCGAATAGAATTGGTGCAACTGGTTCATAGCCACCACTAGCAGCCCAAGTAGAGTTGTAATTACCACGACATACATGTGTAGTGAATGCTAAGTCATGAGGGCGACCTTCGAGTGCTAGGTTATTTAAGCGTAGGTATTTTGCTGTTTCACCTTCGATAGTGACACTTTTATCCTTTTGACGACCTGTCCAGTAACCGTGGTCACAGCACATACCCCAAGTGCAATCGTCGAATTGGATGTTGCGGCAACCTGCTTCATAGAGATCTTTAATTACTTGACGGTATGCGGCAGCAATGTCTTGAATTAACTCTTCTAAGTCAGGGTAGAAGGAGCGTGTTGTAATACCATTGTCCTCACGGAACAATTCGGCTAAAAATTGAGATGGGGCCGGAATGGTTTGACGTGCTGTCGTATGTTCATCTTCAAATTGTTTTACGAACTTGAAATGCTCTACAAATGGATGGTTAGTACCTGTAATCTTACCCGTAAGGGCGAGGGAACCGGGCGCTGTTTCTTGACCAACGAATTTGTAACCGTGTTCAAGTTCAATTTCTTTTACACCATTGAATCCCCACATGAAATCTAAGTGCCAGTATGCACGGCGGAATTCACCGTCAGTAATAACAGGAAGTCCTGCAGCTTTTTGTTTTTGAATGAGATCGGTAATAAGACGATCTTCCACAGCTGTTAGTTCTTCTCTAGTAATATTTCCTTTTGTAAAAGCTTCACGAGCTTCTTTTAATTCTGCTGGGCGTAGGAAGGAACCTACGATATCAAAATGAAATGGTGCTAATTGTTTGGACATATGTAATCCTCCTTATGTAAACGGTATAACCGATAAATTCATAGGTTTATTATAACTAAGGATGAGCATATATAAAAATATCAATATAATGATGTTGAATATAACTTTTATCTATATTTATATATTGACTTTTAGTTGTAAGTTATATCTAAATTGAGTATTCATATATACATTTATATAGAATTCGATTTATTTCGAAATTAATCCATTTCATAGGGTATTAAATATGTATATATATTAAAAAGCACCCTCATTAAAGAGGATGCCTTTGCTAAAGTTATATTATATGTAGAATATTTTTAATCAATATTATCTATAAAATATTATGTTATTTTTTTGTTTCTGATAACTGAATATGTCTACCATAATTACCTACATATTGTTCTAGTGCTTGGATATATTCTTGACCTAGACGGCTACGCTGCATTTTATTATTAGTAATGTAACCAATATGCATTAATCCTTGTTCTGCAAGAGGAACAGAAATGATATTTTCACCGTTTACTTCTTCATCAATTACACCACTAGATACGGTATATCCATCAAGACCAAGCAATAAACTAAAGAGAGAAGCTCTATCGCGTACACGAATATGCTTTGGTCGTACTAGAGTACTAAAAATTTCTTCAGAAAAATAGAAGGAGTTGTGATCGCCTTGTTCAAAGGAGATGTATGGATACTCCTCTAATTCGTCCATAGATACAACCTTTTTATTGGCTAAGGGATGATTTTTACCGATAAAGATATGAGGATGAGCTGTAAAAAGTTCTGTAAAGGTTAATTCATTGGTGTGAATTAATTTTTCTAATACAGGGCGATTAAAATCATTGTAGAAGAGTAGACCGATTTCACTCTTCATATGCGCTACGTCATCAATGATTTCATAGGTTTGCGTTTCTCGTAAGGATACATCATATTGATCGATTCCGGCTCCCTTTAAAAGCTCTACAAAGGCATTTACAGCAAAGGAGTAATGTTGTGTAGACACAGAAAATTGTTTTTTACCACCACTTTGGCTTTTGTATTGCTCTTCTAATAAAGCTGCTTGTTCTAGAACTTGGCGTGCATAGCCGAGAAAGCGTTCCCCTTCTTTTGAAACCGTAATACCTTTATTGGTGCGATCGAAAATGGTAATGCCCATTTCCTTTTCTAATTCTTTAATCGCCTTTGTTAGACTAGGTTGAGAAACGAAGAGTCTCTTAGCAGCTTCACTAATACTGCCTATATTTGCAATTGTTGTGACATACTTTAGTTGTTGTAAGGTCATAATGGCCTCCTTTTATATATTACACTACCTATACTACTCGATTATAAGTATTTAAGCAATGTTATATATATGTTACAATGTACTAATAGAATAAAGGAGGAGCTATGCTTAAACAAGTCATCGTGGTAGAAGGAAAATCTGATATACAACGCATTGCACAAGCTGTGGAAGCAGACTGCATTGCGACAGAAGGTTTTACACTCCGTAAAGGTGTTATTGATATGATTCGTGTAGCCTATGAAAAACGAGGCATTATCATATTAACAGATCCTGATACAGCAGGGGAAAGAATTCGTCGTGTATTAACAAAAAAATTCCCTAATGCTCAGCATGCTTTTGTGCCTCGTGACGAAGCTTTTGCAAATGATGATATTGGCATAGAACAAGCATCGCCTGAATCCATTAGAAAGGCACTATCTACATTACATGTAGAGTCTTTGGAATCATCTAATGAATTTTCCATGGTAGACCTAGTTCGACATGGGCTGTCAGGTATGTCAGATAGTGCTGCTCGTCGTGCTGTTGTTGGCGCTAAGTTAGGTATTGGATATGGCAATGGAAAACAGTTTGTATATCGTTTAAATCACTATGGTATAACTCGAGATGCTTTTGATGAGGCTGTGAATTGTTAAAATAGGAGTTAAGATGTTAGAATCAGTAATTGCAAGCCCAGAGGTTGTACATTATATATGTAAACGCTTTGACATTAAAATGAGTAAGAAGTTAGGACAGAACTTTCTTATTAAACGCGGTATTGTTGATGAAATTGTACATGCTGCGGAATTAATGCCTGGTGAGCCTGTATTAGAGGTAGGTCCTGGCATTGGTACATTGACACAGGGATTGGCACAAAGTGGGGCAGATGTCACTGCCATTGAGCTAGATCGTCGTTTGTTAGATGTTTTAGATACCACATTAGCATCCTACGATAATGTACGTATTGTTCATGGTGATGTATTGAAACTTGATGTGTCAACCATTATGAATCATAAGCCTTTTAAGGTAGTTGCTAATTTACCGTACTATATTACAACACCTATCATTATGTCTTTGTTAGAAAGCAAATTGCCAATCGAACGCCTTGTTGTAATGGTTCAAAAAGAGGTAGCCTTGCGAATGGTAGCCAAACCAGGTACAAAGGATTATGGTGCATTATCTGTGGCAGTTCAATACTATACTGAGCCTGATATCGTTCTTGATGTGCCGCCTAAGTCTTTCTTACCAGCTCCAGCGGTAACAAGTTCTGTTATTCGCTGTGTGTTACGAGATAAACCACCTGTAGATGTGATTGATGAGAAACTATTCTTCCGTGTGGTGAAAGCTGGTTTTGCACAACGACGTAAAACCTTCTCTAATACGATGAAAACAACGGGTCTATCAAAAGATAGAATTGAAGAGCTGTTAGCAAAAGCAAATATTGACGGTCAACGAAGAGGTGAAACATTTACTCTTCAAGAATTTGCCGATGTAGCCAATGCGTGGGCGACTTTACTTAAATAGTATAATATAAAAGAGCTTATTAGATTGATACTATATCATTCTAATAAGCTCTTTTATATGAAAAAGGACCCTGATGGGCCCTTTTTGTTTAGTAAAGAATACCTGCCATTGTTGTGATTAGGAAAGCATTCGCAAAGTCGATTAAGAATGCACCTACCAAGGAAACTACGAGCCATGCGCGAGGAGATGGACCGTGTTTGCCCGCCAAAGATAACATGTTAACCAACGCATTTGGTGTAGCACCTAAACCGAAGCCGATGGCACCAGCGCCGAGCATAACAGCATCGTAGTTGCGACCAAAGATGAAGTAGATAAGGTATGCAAATACACAGATAAGTACCATTTGGGCAACTAAAATAGTAATCAATGGTAATGCAAGATCGATTAATTGAACTAGTTTCAAGCTGTTAATAGCCATTGTAACGAATAAGGACAATGCTACGTTAGATACTGCATCGAGTGCTGCATCATTGATTTTGTAAGACTTAGTGAAGTCACCGAAGTTACGAATTACAGCTGCACAAATCATGGCACCAATATATGCAGGTAGTGGTGTAAGAATGGATAGGCCAGCACTTACAATAGTACCAATGCCTAAGGCTAAACCAATCCACATACAAATCGTTAAAAGATCTTGAGAGTTGAATTGCTTGCCGCCGCTTTCAACACGATCTTCGATCATGTCGATGCCGTCATCTTGTAGTAACTCAGGGTGTTCATAAGGCGTTTTTACTTTGTGCATTTTAATAATGCGTTCACCTACAGGAGCACCAAGAATTGTACCAGCAACCATACCAAATGTTGCTGCTGCAACTGCAGCAGAAGCTGTACCAGGGATACCAAGTAGTTGTTCGTAATATGGACCAAAGGCACCAGCCGTACCAAGACCACCAATCATAGATACGGAGCCAGCCATAATACCGATGATTGGTTCAATGCCTAAAGCTTTAGCAATCATAATACCTGCGGTATTTTGTACAACAATCCATACAGCACAAGCGAGGAAGAAGAAAATGATGAAGATACCGCCCTTTTTTAGGACTTTTAAGGATGCCATCAAACCAATTGTAGTAAAGAAAGCAAGCATTAAAAATGTTTGTAGGGAACTTTCAAAGGTAATATTTAAAATTTTGTAGTAAGAAAGAATAGCAGTTAAAAATGCAAATGGTAAAGCCCCTACAGCTGGTGCAGGCATACACATACGTTGTAAGAATTTGGAATGTTTGTTAATCCAAGTACCTATGAACAATGTGATTACAGCGAGGCCTACAGTTTGGATCATGGACAGTTTTAACGTCCATACATCGTTGACTAATGCTAAGTCAATAAGTGGCATAAAATCACTCCTTTAAAATAAAAAATAAAACTTATATTTTATGGTATCATGAATGATTGAAAAAAACTATAGAATATATAAGGATCATAATTTTATATTATTTGTTTTCAATACTCACAACAACATTAAAACCTATACTAATTATAAGATTATATATAGTATATATTTATATTATATACATAAATTAAGGAAAGTAATAGTAATAATTACTTAATTACATAACTATACTATATGTATTCGTTTTAATACTATGATTTTCCTGCCTATAAAAAAAATAAACTGGAATATATCTATATAGATGTATTCCAGTTATTGAAGATACGTAATTATAACTCGTGATGAAGTTTAGGTGTTGTTAGGAATGTAACATCTGGATTACGCTCTTGTACCCAGCCCATTTGCCATTCGTTGGAGATGAGGACTACCGTGCGATCGCGATTATCTTTTACAATCATCGCATTATCTACACCTTTTAAAGAAGCAATATCTACTTCCCCATCAATCCAACGAGCAACACTATATGGTAATGTATTATTTAGTAAATCAACACCATATTCATTTTTTAAACGGTATTCGAGTACTTCAAATTGAAGCATACCTACGGCACCAACTACGAAGGAGTCAAGGGCACCTGGTTGTTCAAAGATTTGAACTGCACCTTCTTGCGCTAATTGAGTCATACCTTTTTGGAATTGTTTGCGCTTCATCGTATCTTTTGGAGATACGCGGGCAAAGAATTCTGGCGGGAATACAGGGAAGTCGCCAAATGTTACCTTGTGTTTTTGTGCACACAGTGTATCACCCACGCCCATTGTGCCAGCATCGAAGACACCAATAATGTCGCCTGGGTACGCATCCTCTACGATAGTACGTTCTGTAGCCAAGAATTGTTGTGGTTGAGATAGACGAATCGTTTTATTAGATTGACGATGCAATACGGACATACCTTTTTCAAATTTACCAGAGCAGATACGCATAAATACGATACGGTCATGGTGATTAGGATCCATATTTGCTTGGATTTTAAATACTAAAGCGGAAAAGTCTTCGCTAGTAGGTTGTACCATTTCTTCTACAGCTTGACGTGGAGCAGGGGATGGAGCGAGTTCCAGGAATTTTTCTAGAAATGGTTTTACCCCAAAGTTAGTCATTGCAGAGCCGAAGAACATTGGAGTTAATTCACCAGCGCGAACTTTATCGAAATCGAATGGATCGCCCGCAACATCAAGCAATTCAATATCATCAAGTAATGCTTGGTATACATCATCACCTAATAATTCTTTCATACGAGGGTCAGTCAAAGCTCCTTTTTCAGAGGCTAACTTTTCTTGACCATGTGTTTCGTCTTTTGCGAAAAGCTCAATAGTTTCATGTTCTCTATCATATACACCTTTATACTCACCGTTAATACCGATAGGCCAGTTCATAGGGCATGTGCGAATGCCGAGAACATTTTCGATTTCTTCCATTAAGTCAAAGGGGCTACGACCAAAATGGTCAATTTTGTTTACAAATGTAAAGATAGGAATACCGCGTTCTTTAGATACAGCAAATAGTTTTTTTGTTTGTGCTTCTACGCCTTTTGCTACGTCAATCAACATGACAGCACTATCTGCAGCCATTAAGGTACGATATGTATCTTCGGAGAAGTCTTGGTGACCAGGTGTATCGAGGATATTGACACGACAGCCATCATAGTCAAATTGCAATACGGAGCTAGTTACAGAGATACCACGTTGTTTTTCAATTTCCATCCAGTCAGAGACAGCGTGTTTTGCTGTTTTACGAGATTTAACGGAGCCTGCCAAGTGGATAGCACCACCGTATAAAAGTAGTTTTTCTGTTAATGTTGTTTTACCCGCATCCGGGTGAGATATGATAGCAAACGTACGACGACGTTGCACTTCTTCTAAAAATGTCATAGTTCACCTCTATTGTTTCGTTTGTAATAGCCTTGTCTTATTATATAACTTTCACATCATTCATATCTTTAAGATTATACATGATTTTGGTAGTTATGACCACTAAATTGTAGTATAATGAAATTTCAAAGAGCGGCTTAGGGGAATAGCCGTTATTTCATGTTAAGGAGGGGCCCATGCGGTTATTTATTGCGGAAAAGCCATCCATGGCTCGCGAAATTAGTAAATGCTTGCCGGAAAATAAGAATGTCCAAAAACGGAATGGCTACTTTATCCAAGGTGATGATGTGGTGACATGGGTTGTAGGTCACGTATTACATCAAGCAGAACCTGGTGATTACGATGATAAATATGTTCGCTGGCGCCCTCAAGATTTACCTATTGTGCCTGATGAGTGGAAATTATTGGTTACGGATAGTAGTCGTCAACAGTTTGAAACGGTGAAAGACCTTATCGGTAAAGCTGATATTATTGTTAACGCCGGTGACCCGGATAGGGAAGGGCAATTGTTAGTTGATGAGGTTTTATATTATGTAGGGAATACAAAACCTGTACAGCGTATTTTATTAAATGCATTGGACGAAAAATCTGTTCGTGCAGCTCTTAATGATTTGCGTGATAATAAAGACTTTCACAATTTATATCAATCTGCATTGGCCAGAGCGCGTGCAGACTGGCTTATTGGAATGAACCTATCTCGTGCATATACCTTATCTGAACGATATAAAGGTAATAAGGTAACATTACCTATAGGTCGTGTTAAGACTCCAACGTTAGCATTAGTAGTTCGTAGAGAACGTGAATTAGCCGCATTTAAACCGGTCGATTATTTTACACTAAAGGTTTTATATAATCATCCAAATGGTGTATTCTGGGCTACGTGGCAACCTACAGATGAACAAAAGGGGCTTGATCCAGATGGTCGTCTCATAAATAAGGCTATTGCAGATGAATTGGTTGAGCGTTTGCAAGCTGGTTCGGATGGAATCATTAAGGCCGTTACAAAATCTAAAAAGAAAGATGTACAACGCCTACCATTATCCTTGTCATCTTTACAGGTGTTAGCTGGTAAAGCATTCTCCTATGATCCGCAAACTGTACTTGATACAGCACAGAAATTATATGAGAAAAAGTTGACTACGTATCCTCGTTCTGATTGTGAATATTTACCTCCAAATCAATATGGCGATTGTAATGCTATTCTCAATAATTTACAGAATGCAGGAGATGAGAGGTTAGCACAGTGGTCTACAGATGCAGATCGTTCTATTAAGAGCCGTGCATGGAATGAAAAGAAAATTACCGCCCATCACGCAATTATTCCTACTACGGTAGCGTGTAATATGAATAGTTTGTCTCGTGAGGAACGCAATATTTACTTCCTCGTTAGTCAGGCTTATATTGCTCAATTCTATGGTGAGCACGTGTATGAACAAACTAAAATTGTAGTGGAACAATGTAAGGAAGAGTTTGTTGCTAATGGTCGTGTAGTTATAGACGAAGGATGGAAGTTACTTTATAAACGACAAAAGTCTAAATCGGTGACAGATAATGATGAACCTGATTTAATTGATGAACGTGGAGCAGAATCTGACTCTAAAAAAGAGGCTATTGAAGAAACGGATCATTTGCCGGCTGTTAAGAAAAATGATTCCGTTCTTTATACAGATTCCTCTGTAGAGGCAAAACAAACAAAACCACCATCTCGTTTTACACCATCTACATTGTTGCAAGCGATGAAGGAAATTCATAAATTTGTAAAAAACGAAGATTTGAAAAAACAGTTAAAGGCTGTATCTGGTATAGGCACAGAGGCGACGCGTGCTAATATTATTGACGAACTCATCAGTCGTGGTTTTATAAAAACTTCGGGGAAGAAGCAAGTTCTATCACCTACAGAAACAGGATATCTTTTAGTAGATGCATTGCCTGATGAATTGTTATATCCTGATGAAACGGCTGTTTGGGAAGAACGTTTGTCCCTCATGAGTGAAGGGGAGGATACATTGGATTCCTTCTTGTCTGATCAAATTAAGTTTTTACAGTTGTTGATTGATAAGCTTGGCTTTGATAAACAGGGAAACTCTGGTCAAATGATGCCAAATGTAGTTCGCACAATAACGAATCAAAATCGTAAACGACATATGGATAATGAAAATGTAGACCTATCTACTTTGTCTATATGCCCGAAATGTAATAAGGGACGTATGCAACAGCGTAATGGTAAATATGGTGCTTTTTTAGGCTGTACTAATTACCCAGAATGTAAACATACTCAACCAGTCGATGGAAATTCTTTAAAGAGTGAAAGTAATATCACTGTGGCTGAAGAAGATAAACAATATAAATGCCCACGATGTAAAGAAGGTTATTTTGTTAAACAAGAGGCGAGGGGCCGAATTAACTGGGTATGTAGTAATCGATCTCAATGTAAGACACAATGCTCCGATGTAAATGGTATGCCTAGCATTTATGCGAATAAATAAAAAAGACGCGTACAGATTAATCTGTACGCGTCTTTAGTTTTATCTGCGTTTGCCACGACGTCCGGTTTGAGAAGTAGAAGTACGGCGTTGGCGTGTATTAGCACCTTTGTGGCCATGAGCTTTATGAGCTTTAGCCTTTGTAGATTGATAGGAACTTGTAATCTTAGGTTTGTCAGAAGATTTTGCACGTTTTGGAGCAGCACTTGCATTACCTTTAGTCTTAATTTGTCCATCTTTAGTGTATTTAGTAAGCGTTGCCTGGATGGCGCGCTCAATACGTCGTAGCCAAGATTCATCCTGTGGTGTGGCAAATGTAACAGCTACACCAGAATTACCTGCACGACCAGTGCGGCCAATACGATGGATATAGTAATCTACATCGCGTGGTACGTCGTAGTTATAAACATGTGTGATACCTTCAATATCGATACCGCGGGCTGCAATATCTGTTGCCACTAAGATTTGAGTCTTAGCTTTTGCAAAATCGCGCAATATTTGCGTGCGTCGACCTTGTGTCAAATCGCCATGCATTTCAGCAATATTGAGACCTGCAGCAGTTAACTCATAGGATAAGCGAACTGCACCTTCACGTTTATTACAGAAAACAATCGCCAAAAATGGATTATCTTCTTCAATCATTTTGATGAGACGTTGTGTTTTTTCCTCTGGATTCATCATATATACACGTTGGTCAATAGATTCAAGTGTAATATGTTTCCCTTCTGCTGTCACAGAAGCGGGTTTAGACATATATGCTTTTGCAAGATTTCTAATTTTATCAGGAATTGTGGCAGAAAATAGTAAAAGCTGTCTATTTGCATCTGTTTGGCTGATGAGGTTTTCAATATCCGGTAAGAAACCCATATGAAGCATTTGATCTGCTTCATCGAGTACGATACGACGGATACAATTTAAGTGGAGTGAGCCGCGTTTCGCATGATCTAATAGACGGCCAGGCGTACCTAAAATAACTTGAGGGCGACGTCCTAATTGTTGTAACTGTGATTCAATTGTTTTACCGCCGATAAGAGGGAGGATATCCACATTTAAAATGGTACCTATTTCTTTTGCTTCGTCAGAAATTTGTTTTATGAGCTCGCGCGTAGGTGCAATGATAAGTACTTGTTCTTGATGCACATCTGTGTGCACCCGTTGAAGAATAGGTAATAAGAAGGCTAATGTTTTGCCTGTGCCTGTTTGAGCTTTTGCTATAATATCATTCCCTTTAAAAACTACAGGGATGGCTTGTTCTTGAATTGGAGTTGGCTCCTTGATACCTTGTTTTTGAAGGGCTTGGATAAGTTCATCACAAACGCCTAAAGATTTAAAAGATTTCATGGATCGTCCTTTCTATAATATATATTATATTAATTATACCTTATGCATATAGCAGGGGCAATAAAATGAATTGTTATTTACAGTGATGGTTATTAGATGGGAAATTAAGTTGCAATAAAGAGAGTGTATGTTGGTATATTTAAATGATAGTATATTGAGAGATAACGAAATAAATAAATGTATATGAGAATGAAAAACATTAAAATATTTACATTTAAACTAAACTTAAAATAACAAATGAGAATGATTAAATTATCAATAATGATTATCTTAGTAGTAATTCTTATTTTAGGTGGAATTTTTTATGTAGTGGTGTGAAAAAAATACTATACTCTATAAGGTTTATGTAGAGAGATAAAGTAACAGTTCTCATTTTTATTATGAGAAAAAAATATAAATATGTGGTAGAAATTTACCATAAAAATGATAATAATTGTTGAAATTAATGGTTGGTTTGATATAATAACTTAAGATATTAATACGCATTATTATTTGGTGTGGTTAATATGAGGTTGTTAGGTACAATAATTAGGAGGTGTAATATGGCTATCAAGAAATTGAAGGACATGAAACCAGGTGAAAGCGGTGTTATTTTTGCTCTACATGGCGGTGGTAATGTAAAACATCGATTAGTTGATATGGGACTGGTACATGGTACTAAGGTTCATGTCATGAAGTTTGCTCCATTAGGTGATCCTGTGGAAATCAAGGTAAAAAACTTTGAATTAGCGCTTCGTACAAGTGAAGCGGGTATGATTGATGTAGAAGTTGAATAGGAGGTCCTCATGGCAGATAATGAGCTAATTCGCATAGCCCTAGCAGGTAACCCAAACTGTGGTAAAACTACAATGTTTAACAATATCACAGGGGCTAAGCAACATGTCGGTAACTATTCAGGTGTTACTGTAGAAAAAAAAGAAGGCCATACAAAATTTGACGGCCAAGAATTATTGTTTATAGATTTACCAGGTACATATAGCTTAACTGCACGTTCTTTGGATGAATTAGTAGCACGTAATGTTATCATTAATGATAACCCAGATCTTATCGTGAACGTACTCGATGCATCTAATCTAGAACGTAACTTATACTTGGCTGCACAATTGATTGAACTCGAAGTGCCAATGGTTATTGCTCTAAATATGGCTGATGTTGCTGATGAAATGGGCTTTAAATACGATATTCCATTGATGGAAAAAATGACTGGTGCTACCGTTGTTCGCACAGTTGGTCGTAATAATATAGGTACAAAAGAGCTATTAGCAGCTACTGTTCAATGTGCTAAGGAAAATAAAAAACCGGGTGTTATTATTCCTTATGGTGATATTTTGGAACCTAAAATTGCTGAATTAGAAGCAGAATTAGCAAAAGCAGGATCCGTAACATATCCAATTCGTTGGGTTGCTGTTAAATTATTGGAAAAAGATGCTGATGTGGTCGGCAAGATTATGTGTCTTGAAAATACAGCGGCTGTTTTGGAAAAGGCAAAAGCCATTCGTGAAGAAGTTAAAGATCAAGTTGATCTTGATCTAGTATTCCAAGAATATCGTCACCGTTTTGCAGTAGAAGTATTTAATGCCATTACTGTAGAATATCCAGCATCTACTGAAACTCGTTCTGATCGATTGGATAAGATTTTGACACATCGTATCTGGGGCTTGCCAATATTCTTGTTGGTTATGTTTATATTATTTAATTTTGTTAATATAGTAGGAGCGGTTCCGCAAGATTGGTTAGCAAACTTATTTACATGGTTACAAGGATTAGCGACTACATATATTCCTGAGGGTCAACTTCAATCTTTGGTATCTGATGGTATCATAGCTGGTGTAGGGGCTGTTATGTCTTTTATTCCACTAATTTTACTACTATTTCTAGGGATATCCTTCTTGGAAGATACTGGTTATATGGCTCGTGCCGCTTTTGTTATTGATCGTGTCATGCGCGCTTGTGGTTTACATGGTAAATCGTTTATCCCTTTATTACTAGGGTTTGGATGTTCTGTGCCATCTGTTATGGGTGCTCGTATTCTGGATAACTATAAAGATCGTATGGTAACGATTTTAATTACTCCATTTATGAGTTGCTCAGCACGCTTACCTGTATATACTTTGTTTGCTGCTGCATTCTTTAGTCCGGAAATGGCTGGTATTGTTTTATTTTGTATTTACTTCGCAGGAATTATTTTGGGCATTATATTTGCTAAAATATTCCGCAAATTCTTGTTCTCTGGCGAAGCAGAACCGTTTGTTATGGAATTACCTCCATATCATATGCCTACCTTGAAAGCAACTGCAATGCATATGTATGAACGTACTATTATGTACTTCAAAAAAGCGGCTACATTTATTTTGGCTGCTACTATCCTTATTTGGTTTATTACATCGTATCCTAATGATGTACAATACTCTCAAGATTATGATGCATTGCATGATCAAGTAGCCGCTACCTATGAAGTAAAAGATGCTCAAACATTAGAACAATTTGGTATTACTACAGATGAACAAAAAGATCAAGTTAATGAAATCGTTGATAATATGAAATCTACTGTAGATGATGCTACTTCAGCAGCAGAAGCTAATGGTGAAAATGCTCCTGAAATTGAAACGGAAGATGATTCTGAAGCTCCTGAATTATTCAATGATATTAAAGATCAAAATGAACAATTGTTCCCAGCAGCTTGGACTATGTATAAAAACCAAGCTAACTTAGCTGATGAAAATGACAAACTTGATAAAGAACAAGCATCTGAAAAAATGGAACAATCTTATGCAGCTATGTTTGGTAAAGCAATTAATCCAATTCTTCAACCATTGGGCTTTGATTGGAAAATGGGTGTAGCACTAGTAGCCGGGTTAGCAGCTAAAGAAGTTGTTGTATCTACATTGGGTACAATTTATGCAGTAGGTGGTGATACTGATCATCCTCAAGCATTGACTGCATATTTACAAAGTGATCCACACTTTACTGCATTGATTGCGTTGACATTCATGTTATTCATCTTGTGTTATCCACCATGTATAGCAGCACTTGCTGTTATTAAACGTGAAACTGGATCTTGGAAATGGATGCTATTCATGTTCTGTTATGAAAATGCATTTGCATGGATTGCATGTTTCATTTTCTACAATGTAGGTATTGCGTTGGGGTTCTAGCTCAAAATATAGATAATCACTATTGTGTCACTATATTTTAGCTAGTTATGATTTATACTAATTGTATAGTTGTAATTTAGTTATATGAAACTTAAATCTAATACTTGATAATTATCAATATTTATGATTAAATGATAATGAGAAAAGGGAAATGCCCAAATATATTGCTTTTAACTCATTTATCATATATCAATTTATGGAAATTTGGTGGATATTGAGAAAGAAGGAATTATAATGGATAACCTAATTATAGGACTCATAGTGATATTAGCATTGGCTTATCTTGGTACAAAAATTTA
>JAGZGB010000022.1 GCA_018367495.1 Veillonella sp.
CGGAGAGACAGGGATTTGAACCCTGGGTACGGTATAACCGCACACATGATTTCCAATCATGCTCCTTCAGCCGCTCGGACACCTCTCCATGTATTCTGTCGTCTAACAGGTACTTGTATAGTATATGAAAAAGTTAGATTTATGTCAAGCAGAAAATAGTGAAAATCTTAGACTTTCATAAGAGTTTTAAAGTATAAGAAAAAGCCGCCTTTTTAGGCGGCTTTTAGTGTTAGTATTATAATACTTCTTTGATTTCAGCTGCATCGATGGATGCTTTGATATCGTCTGCCATTTTTTCGATTTTTGGAAGATCTTCTGCTTTTAAAGAGGATTTAATATCAAGTGGTTCGGATACGATTTCAATGTCTTTGAAGTCGTTTTCGAAGTGAGCAACCATTGTTTTCATTGCAGCAGATGCCCAAGAGTGGTTACCGATGATAGATACCTTATGGTTTTGGAAGTTAAGAGCTTTCAATTCATGAATGAAGTTTTCCATAGTAAGGTATAGGTTTAAATTATAAGTAGGTGCGATTGTTACTAAGTTAGTGTATTTCCAAGCATCAGAGATGATGTAGGAAGCATTAGTTTTGGAAACATCGTAGATTTTGATATCTGTAATGCCACGTTTTGATAATTGTTTAGCTAATTGTTGTGCAATGTCACGAGTGTTACCATACATAGAACCGAAGGCGATAACAACACCTTTTTGCTCAGCTGTGTAGCTAGACCAGTGCAAGTATTTATGCAAGATATAATCGATAGATTCAGGTGTACGCCAGATTGGACCATGAAGTGGAGCAATGCGTTTAATATCAAGACCAGAAACTTTGCGGATTGCATTTTGTACTTGAGGACCGTATTTACCAACGATGTTTGTATAGTAACGACGAGCTTCTTCTTCGTATGTAGCAACGTAATCAGTTTGGTCTGCAAAGATATTGCCGTTAACGGTTCCGAATGTACCAAAAGCATCTGCGGAGAACAATGTACCAGTAGATTTTTCAAATGTACAAGTTACTTCTGGCCAGTGAACCATAGGCATAGTGTAGGAAACAAGAGTATGTTTACCTAGACAAATTTCATCGCCCTCTTTAACTGTGTAATATTGATCAGGTTTTGGAGTATTGTAGAATTGTTCAAACATGCGGAATGTTGTAGCATTACCAACCATTTTACAGTTTGGATAGCGCTCTAATGTTTCTAACAATGTTTGGCAATGATCTGGTTCCATGTGGTTAACGACGATGTAATCGAGATCACGACCGTTCAATAAGTAAGTCAAGTTATCGAAGTATTCTTCGCGAATTTCTGCATCAACAGAGTCTACAACACAAGTTTTTTCATCGTCGATGAAATAGCTGTTATAGCTAACACCATTTGGAATAGGGAATAAGTTTTCAAAACGTTCTGTGGTCCAGTCATTACTACCAATCCAGTAGATATTATGGGTCATTTTCTGAGCACAATGCATAATAAAATCCTTTCTTAACTCATATTTGTTATGTATAGGTTTATACGAATTTTTATGTTTGTAAATATATCATCAACTTATAATACTAATATTTTCGAAAAAAATCAATATGGAAAAGCCTACTCTTAGGAGTAGGCTTTCACCTGAAAGTATAGAAATTATTTAAAGTATTTTACACCAGATGTAAAGATTGGCATTTCTAATTGGCCAGGAATGTTCTTACTAACACCAGCACCACAGCGTTCGGAGTGGGCCATTTTACCAAATACGCGACCATCAGGACTATAAATACCTTCAATAGCAGCTACAGATTGATTTGGATTAAAGCGGCTATCCATGGATGCAATACCATCAAAGTCCACATATTGTGTAGCGATTTGACCAGTTTTATTGAATTCCAATACTTGTTGAGGAGAAGCAATGAAGCGACCTTCACCGTGAGAAATTGGTACAGTGTAGATTTCGCCTGCTTTAGCATCACTCATCCAAGGGGATTTAGTAGAAATAACTTTAGTATTAACCATGCGAGATAAGTGACGACCAATCGTGTTGTATGTCAAAGTAGGATGGTCAGCAGTTAAGGTTTCAATATGACCACCTGGCAATAAGCCTAATTTGATAAGCGCCTGGAAACCATTGCAAATACCAAGTACAAGACCATCTTGTTTGTATAATAGATTTTCTAGGCCTTCTGCAAGGTACGGGTTGCGGAAGAGGGTAGCCATGAATTTACCAGAGCCATCTGGTTCATCACCAGCGCTGAAGCCACCAGGGAACATAAGAATTTGAGATTCTGCTAGTTTAGCTTTTATTACATCAATAGATTCTTTTAATTGTTCTGGTGTTTTGTTTTGAATGACTACGATATCTGTTTCTGCACCAGCTCTTTCAAAAGCACGAGCAGAATCAAATTCACAGTTTGTGCCAGGGAATACAGGAATGAGAACTTTAGGTTTAGTACCTAGAGATGTACTGCGAGGTTTAGCATGTTGGTCATGAATGTATGCTACGGCTTCACCGACGCCATTTGTTGCATATATAGGGAATATATTATTAAGAGGAGCTTCATAAGCTGCTTGAATTTCCTTAAGGGATACGGATTGGTCAGCCCATTCAATAATAGGATTTGCTTGGGTTACACCAATTACTTTTAGGCCTGGTAATTCTAAGAGATAGTTAACAGCTTTAATGTCTACCTCTACGATAAATGCACCAAGAGCTGGTTGGAAGATTGCACGTTCAGCATATTTATCGAATTTAACACCGATATTGTTACCAAGAGCCATTTTTGTGACTGCTTCAGGAATACCACCTTGGTCAACCACATAAGCAGAGTATACGCGACCTTTTTCAATTTGTTCTTGTAATACTTCACAGTTTTCCTTGAAACGATTCCAATCAGGCGTATCATCGTACATGCGAGGTACATCGAAGAATACGAGGCGATGGTCTACGCCTTTAAGGTCTTGACTCACAATGTTATCTACATGAGCTGTTCCCACTGCGAAAGATACGAGGGTAGGAGGAACTGTAAGGTCCATAAATGTACCGCTCATAGAATCTTTGCCGCCAATAGCACCAATTTCAAGTTCTTTTTGAGCTTTATAGGCACCGAGAAGTGCGGCTACAGGTTTACCCCAAGATTCTTTAGAGTTGAGATGTTCAAAGTACTCTTGTAATGTTAAGTATGCATCTTCACGGCGACCACCAAGGGCTACTAATTTAGCAACAGATAATAGCACTGCATATTGTGCACCGTGGTATGGACTCCAAGCAGATAATTCTGGTACAAAGCCATGTGTCATGATACTAGCAGTAGTAGTTTCACCGTTTAATACAGGTAATTTTGCAACCATACCTTGAGTAGGTGTCTTTTGGAATTTACCGCCGAATGGCATAAGTACTGTATTAGCACCAACTGTACTATCAAAGCGCTCTGCTAAGCCTTGTTGAGAGGCTGTATTTAAATCGGATACGGCTGCAAGCCATTTTTCTTTGAAGTTCTCTGCACTAGAAGAGCCACGTAAGAAATACGAGCGAACCGCTGGAGCTGTTACAATAGCTTCTTGTTGTTGACTTGCACCATTTGTATTTAGGAAGTCGCGGCTGATATCTACGATTGTTTCGCCATTCCAGTTCATGATTAGACGATTTGTATCAGTTACATCTGCAACAACTGTACATTCTAAGTTTTCTTCGTCGCAGAATGCTTTGAATGCATCTACATCAGAAGCGGAGATAACGCAGGCCATACGTTCTTGAGATTCAGAAATTGCCAATTCTGTACCGTCGAGGCCAGCATATTTTTTAGGCACTAAATCGAGGTTGATTGTTACGCCATCCGTTAATTCACCGATAGCAACAGAGACACCGCCTGCACCAAAGTCATTACAACGTTTGATAAGTGTAGTCACTTCACCACGACGAAAGAGGCGTTGAATTTTTCGTTCAGTAAGGGCATTGCCTTTTTGTACCTCTGCACCGCATGTGGAAAGGGATTCTACCGTATGTTCTTTAGAAGAACCTGTAGCACCACCACAGCCATCACGACCTGTTTTGCCGCCAAGTAATACTACAACATCACCTGGAACGGGTACCTCACGGCGTACTTGATTGCGTGGGGCTGCACCGATAACGGCGCCTATTTCCATGCGTTTAGCTACATAACCAGAATGGTAATATTCTTTTACTTCACCTGTAGCAAGACCGATTTGATTGCCGTAAGATGAATAGCCACGAGCTGCTTCTTGAGTGAGTTTCTTTTGTGGTAATTTACCTTCTAATGTATCTTCGAGGCTCGTATGTGGATCGCCAGAGCCGGTGATGCGCATTGCTTGGTATACATAGGCGCGGCCGCTCAATGGATCGCGAATACAACCGCCTAAGCAGGTAGCAGCACCGCCGAATGGTTCGATCTCAGTAGGATGGTTATGAGTTTCATTTTTGAATAATAACAACCATTCTTCAGTTTTTCCGTCTACATCGACAGGAACGATGATAGTACATGCATTGATTTCATCGGATTCATCGAGATTTGTTAAACCACCAGCATGGCGCAATTCTTTTACGGCTAGTGTAGCCATGTCCATGAGGGAACGAGCTTTTTTCTTAGTTGTATAAAGCTCAGCACGACCTTCCATGTATTCTTCGAGGGCTTCTTCTATAGGGCCTGTGAAGCGGCTAGATTCAATGGAGATATCCGTTAATTCCGTCATAAATGTGGTATGACGGCAGTGGTCGGACCAATATGTATCGAAGAGGCGAATTTCTGTAATCGTAGGATCTCGGTGTTCTACCTCTGCATATTGTTGTCTAATCATTTGAAGGTCTGCCAACGTCATGGCAAGACCATAATTTTTGATGAGTCCTTCTAAATCAGCATCGCTCATTATAGTAAAGCCATCAATTGTTGTCACTGGTTTTGGGTCCTCTAAATCGAGAGATAAAGTGCTAGGTAATTCAAGGCTAGCTTCACGGGAATCAACGGGGTTGATGTAGTATTTTTTGATACTATTTTCTTGTTCTTTTGTGAAAGTACTTTCAATAGCGTATACACGGGCGCAGCGAACAACATGTCCGGATGTAAGGGTTAGCATAGAAATACATTGCTCAGCACTATCAGCACGTTGATCGTATTGTCCTGGTATATATTCAACGGCGAATATGAAACCTTGTACAGTCGGAATTTCTTCTAATACTATATCTACAGGAGGTTCAGAGAAAATAAGGTTTTTTGCAGCCTCTAAATCTTTTGCATCTACATGTTCGATATCATAGCGCTTATAGATGGTTACCCCTGTAGCGGGCATAGATAGTTCCTGTTGTAAGGTCTGCAACATGCGTTGTGCTTCTTGGTTGAAAGATTCTCGTTTTGTTACGAATAATCGTCGTATAGCCATTGTAGCCTCCTGTAATGTATATAGTTCCCTGTGGGATATTGACAAATTAAGTATAGTCGGTCTAGACTTATAAGTAAAGATAATCTTACTTATTAAAAGATTAGAAATACTAATAAATATGAAGGATTCATGAAGGTCATAAGACCTAACTTTCATGAAGATTTCTACATATTCATTATATATTGAGAGTTTATAATTATAATATAGTAAATAATATGTATATTTAAAGTAAGATATCACTATTAGTATATAACAGAGGTGAATAAAATGGCAGTATCGGCAGATTTATATAGAACCTTTTTAGGAGTAGGCTTATATTTATCCTTTTCTCGTGCAGCAAAAGAGTTAGGTGTTTCTCAATCCGCTATCAGCCAAAGTATTAAGCAATTAGAAGGTGAGCTTAATATGCCTCTTTTTGTGCGTACTACAAAATCTGTAGGGTTCACGCCGGAAGGTAAGGAGTTATTTGATACGGTAGCTAAGGCCTTTTCCATTCTTGACAATGGCGTTACTCAATTACAAGAACGGGCGAGTCAAGCTTATGAAAGCTTAAATCTTGCTGCTACAGATACACTATGTCGCCATTTCTTATTGCCTTATTTTCATAAATGGCAATTGCAAGAAAGTGAAATAGGATTGCATATTATTAATCGTCCATCCCCTGATTGCGTAGAGTTAGTACTTAATAAAGAAGCGCAGCTAGCAGTGGTCAATGATTATGAAGGTTTACGCGATAACCCTCAATTGGAGGTCACTACATTGGCTACAATTCAAGATGTATTTGTTGGTGGGCCTGATTACAAAGGGGCAGGATTCTTTGACCAAGGGCGTCTTTTGAATGAACCTATTTTGCTATTACATAAAGGTTCTGCAAGTCGTACATTCTTTGATGAAGTAACTCATGGTGCATGTCGCAAGCCACGGTTCGAACTTGGTAGTGTCGATGTTTTACTTGATCTAGTAGAAATTAACATGGGGATTTCTATGTTACCTAATCATGTAGTTCAACAAAAAATACAAGAGGGTTCTATTGTACGTATTGATACAGATATTCCTGTGCCTACACGTGATATTGTACTTGTACGTTCTCGCTTGGTACCTCAATCTGAAGGGGCTGCACGATTTACATCCTTGCTTGTTAACCGTGAAAGTACTCGCGATAAGGTTTTATAAAAATGAGACACACTTTATGATATTTTTCAAAAGTGTGTCTTTTTATATTTTAGGCTTGGTCTATCTGTGCTATATTATATCGTTATAAACCTGTTGAATTATATGATTCAGATTGAAAGTTTTTAAGTCTCGCTAATAGCGATTTTTTCTAGCTATATTGTTTAGGCTTCGCTTGATATAGGTTGACCGTAAGGGGTTATTTACGTTAAAATTTAAAAATAGTTATGCTGCGGAGGTATGAGCACATGGAATTATTAAAACAACGCATTCGTGAAGAGGGGATTGTCCTCAATAATCGCGTGCTAAAAGTAGATGGTTTTTTGAATCATCAAATCGATCCACACTTGTTTAAAGCAATTGGTAAAGAAATTGCAGATCGTTATCGTGATGCAGGTGTACAACGTATTGTTACTATAGAGGCATCCGGTATTGCGTTGGCATTGATGGCTGCACTTGAACTTGATGTGCCATTAGTATTTGCGCGTAAGAAAAAATCCATTCTTATGGTTGATGATGTATATCATAGTGTTGTGTATTCTTATACAAAAGAAGAAAACTACGATATTACTATTTCTAAAAAATTCTTGCCAGCTGGTGAAAAAGTATTGATTATCGATGACTTCTTGGCATCTGGTGAAGCTGCTATGGGCCTTGCTAAATTGGTAGAAGACGCAGGTGATGAAGTGGTAGGTATGGCAATCGCTATCGAAAAATCCTTCCAACCTGGTCGTGAACGCCTTGAAAATGCAGGTTATCGTGTTGAGTCTTTAGTTCGTATTAAAGAATTTAAAGATAATGGTTGTGTGTTTATCGAAGACTAATAGTCTAATTATTGGTAGAGGAAATTATGAATCAAAAAGCAGAAAAATTTGATTTACTCATTGCTGACCTTAATAAAGGTGGGAACTCTTGGTTTACAAAGGAAGAAATGACAGATGATCTTCATACAGTCGTTTACCACGGCCGTTTGGATGTTCATGAGCATAGCTTGCCTGTATTCATTGTTGTGGATGATTCTGCATTCTCCTATGCACGTATAGCTATCACAACAACATCTATTGATGAGAAAGTGATCCCTGCTGTGTTAAAAGAACTTAACACATTGAATCAAGATTATAAAGTGTCTAAATACTATGTAAGCAATGAAGATAATAACATCTATATGGATGTGTCTGTTCCTGGTTTAACAGAGCAATTTGATCCTACTGTAGTAGTAAATTTATTGCTTGAAGTAGTTCAACCACACTTAGATGCTGTACATAAAGGTATTCTAAAAGTTGCTGGTTTAGCTTAATAGAGGTTGTTATGAATCCTAAAGCGTTATTATTCGATAAGTTTTTAAAAGACGAAGAAATCACATCCTTTGAACGTAAAGATTTTGCTGATGAAGATGGTACAGTCGTATACCGTTCTTACATCAAATCTCCGTTGTGGGATATGCCGTTATTTGTAATTCTTGATAACAGTATTTATAGTGTTATTCGTCTAGTAATTGGTCCCGATAAGGTAACAGCTCAAAACATGAGTGCTCTAAATTCCTTAATCAATCGGGATAATGCGACATACAAAAACTATAAATTATATATTGATGAACAAGATTCCAGTCTATACTTAGATTGCGTATACATGTGTGGTGATGATGCTTTTGAACCTGCACTGATGTACGCGTTGATGTCTTCTATCGTAGACTATGTTCCTGAATCTGTAGGTGAGTTCAAAGCTGCTTTTGAAAGTGGTACACACTAATTAATAACAAATACAGATTAAGTGGTGTAATGTTCGGATTTTAATAAAAGAGGCTACCCTATCTTAATTGATAGGGTAGCCTCTTTTTACTTTTCTGAAAATACATATTAATACTATAAAATAAGGGGGAGGTTAGTACGTATATCGTTGTGATAAGGAGCGTATGGATGCATTTGAGTATTTTGAATAACATCAATATAATTAAATAGAATACTATCAAATTATTCGGAATATAACGAATAATAAAAATAATTAATTGAATAATATTCGAAAATAATGTTGATTTTGTAAATATTAGGTGTTACAATTTGTGTACAAGAAGGAGGTAGCACCGTGAACTATGTACATCAACAAATTAAAAGCAAGTCTACGGAGGCTATTTGTGCACATTTGACCCAGTCTGTTTCGGCTGGGCTTTTTTATTAGGAGGATCTATGAAGGTCGGTATTATTATGGGCAGCAAGTCTGACCTAGACACAATGAAAAAGGCATCTGCCGTACTTGATGAATTCAAAATTCCTTATGAAATGGTAATCGCTTCAGCTCATCGTACACCTGAAGCTGTAAAAAACTTTGTTACAAGACTTGAAGCAGAAGGGGCCATCGCTTTTATCGCTGGTGCCGGTGCGGCTGCTCATCTACCTGGCGTAGTAGCGAGCTTTACAACCGTACCTGTTATTGGGATTCCACTTAATGCAACAGCGTTAAAAGGTATCGATTCCTTGCTTGCTATTGTTCAAATGCCATCTGGTATGCCTGTAGCGACTATGGCTGTAGATGGAGCTAAAAATGCGGCTTTATTTGCAGTACAAATTGGAGCAGCTTTTGACAAAGAATTGAAAGAACAATATGTACAGTATCGTAAAGATATGGCTGAAAAAGTTTTAGCAGATAATGCGGAATTACAAGGGGCTATTCAACTATAATCACTGAACTCATTACGGATTATTTTATTGGTTAAAACATTAATTGTTTTAGTCTCATTAGATATTCATTATATATTTGTTTTATTTTTTTATAAAGGAGACACATCATGGCTAACATCGACTTAGAAAAATTAACATTGTTGTACGAAGGTAAAGCAAAACAAGTGTATCAAACAGCTAACAAAGATGAGTATATCGTTCATTACAAAGATGATGCTACTGCATTTAACGGTGAAAAACATGATACTATCCTTGGAAAAGGCGTATTGAATAATAAGATTTCTTCTTTCTTCTTTGAATTGTTGAAAAAAGAAGGGGTACCAACTCACTTTATTCGTCGCGAAGATGATCGTAATCAAACAGTACTTACTTTGGATATCGTTCCTCTAGAAGTTATCGTTCGTAACATTGCGGCAGGCTCTATGGCTAAACGTTTTGGTATTGAAGAAGGTACACCTCTTAAACATCCAATCCTTGAATTTTGCTACAAAAATGATGAATTAGGTGATCCATTTGCTAATGAATCCCAAATTACAGCACTTGGTTGGGCTACTCAAGAACAACTTGATGTAATTTCTACTATTACATTAAAAGTAAACGATATTTTGAAAAAATTCTTAGCTACAAAAAATGTAACTCTTGTAGATTTTAAATTAGAATTTGGTACACATAATGGTGAAGTATTATTAGGCGATGAAATCTCTCCTGATACATGCCGTTTCTGGGATGCTACAACAGGTGAAAAACTCGATAAAGACCGTTTCCGTCGAGATCTTGGCAATATTGAAGAAGCGTACAAGGAAATGTTATTCCGTCTTACTGGCGAACGGGCCTAAGGGGGCACAATGAACTACGATCCTGTTTTTGATAAATGGCATGAAGAGTGTGGTGTATTTGGTGTTTATGATAGAACCGTTGATGTAGCACGCTACGTATATTGGGGGCTCTTTGCACTCCAGCATCGTGGCCAAGAAAGCACGGGCATTGCCGTTACAGATGGTCATGATGTAGAATTGAAAAAAGGTATGGGCTTGTTAACTGAGGCCATAAAAGCACTGCCATCTTTACCAAGCTATATGGGGGTTGGTCATGTACGGTATTCCACAACAGGGTCCAATAATCCACGTAATATTCAACCTTTGGTAATTCACTATCAAGGTGGGCAAATTGCAGTAGCTCACAACGGTAATTTGACGAATGCTTTGGCTATTCGTAAACGACTTGAAGCGGATGGGTCTATTTTTCAAACAACCATGGATTCTGAGGTTATTGTAAACCTTATTGCGCGTTCTAAAGCAGAAACTCAGGCAGAACGAATTGCTGATGCGGCTCGTCAAATTGAAGGGGCTTTTTCTCTTGTCATTACTACGAATGACTCCTTAGTAGGTGTGCGTGATCCACAAGGGTTTAGACCTCTCTGTTTAGGCAAAACTAAAAATGGTTATGTACTTTCAAGTGAAAGCTGTGCTTTTGATGCGATTAAGGCTGAGTTTATTCGTTATATAGATCCCGGAGAAATGGTAATTATCGATGACTCAGGTGTGCGTAGCACAATTTATGCAAAACCAGAAAAAATTGACAAAAAACTTTGTGTTTTTGAATATATCTATTTTGCCCGTGGTGATAGTCATATTGATGGTCAATCAGTTTACCAAGCTCGTCTAAATATGGGCCGTGAGTTATATAATGAAACGAAATACGATGCAGATATTGTTATGTCTATTCCTGATTCTGGTACAACTGCTGCATTAGGCTATGCTCGTGCATCAGGTATTACTTTTGCGGAAGGTTTAGTAAAAAATCGCTATAGCGGTCGTACCTTCATCAAACCAAATCAAGAGGAACGGGAATTGGCAGTTCGCATGAAGCTTAATGTATTGCCTCATGTGGTGAGTGGGAAACGGATTGTTCTCATTGATGATTCTATCGTACGAGGTACTACAAGTGGCATCATTGTTAAGATGCTAAAAGAAGCAGGCGCTAAAGAGGTTTATATGTGCGTTAGCTCCCCAACAATTGAGTATTCTTGCCACTATGGTATTGATACATCGGTTCGTAAAGAACTCATCGCGGCTACACATACTGTAGACGAAATTAAAGACTATATTCATGCTGATAAATTACATTATTTATCTCGTGAAGGTTTATGCCGTGCTATATCTGATGTAGAAGCAAATGATTTATGTTTTGCTTGCTTTAATGGTGATTACAGTGTAGAGATTCCTGCGGAACAAGAGGAAGGGGTCAAATATGTGCTCGAATAAAACTAGTTTAACCTATCGCGATGCAGGCGTTGATATCGATGCAGGTAATCGCGCTGTAGAATTAATGAAAGAATCCGTGAAAAGCACCTATACACCTGGTGTTGTAGGTGCTTTAGGTGGTTTTGGGGGCCTCTATTCCTTGGCTAGTCACTCTATGTCTGACCCTATGCTCGTATCTGGTACAGATGGGGTAGGTACCAAATTACGTCTTGCTATCATGATGGATAAGCATGATACCATTGGCCAAGATTGCGTAGCCATGAGTGTTAATGATATTCTTGTGCAAGGTGCAACGCCTTTATTCTTCCTCGATTATATTGCAGTTGGTAAACTTGATCCTGTGAAAGTAGCAGACATTGTGCGCGGTGTGGCAGCGGCTTGTGAAGAGTCTGATTGCGCTTTGCTAGGTGGCGAAACTGCTGAAATGGCGGGATTCTACGATAACGATGATTACGATGTGGCTGGTTTTGCCGTTGGTATCGTTGATCGTCCTAAATTGATTACCGGTGAAAGTATCAAAGCTGGCGATGTAGTTTTAGGTTTGCCATCATCTGGCGTTCATTCCAATGGTTTCTCCTTGGTTCGCAAAATCGTATTCGACTATAAACAGTTATCTATCGATACAGATATTCCAGAATTTGGTAAAACCTTAGGCGAAGAATTATTGACACCTACACGCTTATATCCAAAAGTGGTATTACCACTGATTGAACAAGAACTTGTAAAAGGAATGGTTCATATAACAGGTGGCGGTTTCTATGAAAACATTCCACGCGTATTGCCAAAAGGCGTTACTGCTGAGGTAGACGTTACAAAATGGCCACGACTTCCTGTATTTATGAAACTACAAGAATGGGGCAATGTGGCTTGGCCTGAAATGTATCGTACTTTCAACATGGGTATTGGTATGATTCTTATCGTTGATCAAAAGGATGTAGAAACAGTTAAAGAAAACCTCGCTAGTCGTGGTGAAACGGTATATGAAATTGGCCGCATTGTAAGTGGTGATGGTCCTGTTGTCCTAAAAGGGGCTGAATTTGATGCGTAATTCTAAAAAGAGATTAGCCCTCTTTGCTAGTGGTCGTGGTTCTAATGGTGAAGCACTGTATAAGGCTATGCAAGAAGGCTATATTAATGGTGAATTTGTTGTAATCATTACAGATCATGGTGATGCAGGAATTGTGGACCGTTCCAAATATTGGAATATTCCACTTATTGTTATCGAACGTAGTAACTATGATTCAAAAGCTAGCTTTGAACAAGCTCAATTAGATGCATTAGAGCCTTATACGGTAGATGGTATTATTTTAGCTGGCTATATGCGTATAGTAGGTTCTCAGCTCATAGAACGCTATGAGCATAAAATATTAAATATTCATCCTGCATTATTGCCATCTTTCCCAGGTCTTCATGGTCATCAACAAGCCATTGATGGAGGTGTAAAAATTACAGGGTGTACGGTACACTTTGTTGATGCAGGAATGGATACGGGACCTATCATTATGCAGAATACAGTGCCTGTATTACCAAATGATACAGAGGACACCTTGAGCGATAGATTATTACCTATTGAACATAAAACGTATAAAGAAGCGTTACGGCTATTTTGTGAAGATAAGCTCACCATAAAAGGTCATGTTGTATATATTGAAGATTGATGTGTAAGCAAAGGAAGACGTTAGATGATTAAAAATGCATTACTTAGTGTTTCCGATAAAACAGGTATTGTAGACTTTGCAAAAGGTTTAGTTGAATTAGGTGTAACCATTTATTCCACAGGTGGGACCCTTAAAGCCATAACTGATGCAGGTATTGCAGCAAAAGCGGTTGAGACTTTGACTGGTTTTCCTGAAATGATGGACGGCCGTGTAAAGACATTGCATCCCAAGGTTCATGGTGGTATTTTGGCAATTCGCGATAATACTGAACATCAAAAAGCTATGGCTGATCATGGTATTGAACCAATTGACCTTGTTGTTGTCAATCTCTATCCATTCCGTGAAACCATTGCCAAACCAAATGTATCCTTAGAGGAAGCTATTGAAAATATCGATATCGGTGGCCCTACCATGGTGCGCTCTGCTGCGAAAAACCATGCGTACGTGGGCATCGTTGTAAATCCAAACCATTATGATGAAATTATAACGATGCTTAATGAACACGGTGAATTGTCTAAAGAATATCGTTTTGGTCTTGCAAAGGAAGCCTTTGCTCATACTGCAGCCTATGACGTAGCCATTGCTAATTATATGAGTGGTATCTTAAACGAAGGCCCTACACCACCTGAATATTTAAGTGCTTATGAAAAGGTAACAGACCTTCGGTATGGTGAAAATCCGCATCAAAAAGCAGCATTCTACAAAGAAATTGGCAAAGCTCATGGTATGGGGGCCTTGAAACAACTCCATGGTAAAGAGCTTTCCTATAACAACATCGTAGATATGGAAGCGGCTTGGAATATGGTGTGGGAGTTTACGGATCCTGCAGCATGTATCATTAAGCATACAAATCCTTGTGGTGCAGCCACAGCAGATACACTACATGATGCTTATGTAAATGCTTATGAAGCAGACTCCGTTTCTGCCTTTGGCGGCATTGTAGCTTTAAACCGTGAAGTAGATGCAGCCACTGCAGAGGAAATGAGCAAAATTTTCTTAGAAGTCATCATGGCACCTGCTTTCACAAAAGAAGCATTAGAAATCTTGGAAGGAAAGAAAAATATTCGCCTCATTGAGTTATCTAAACCTGAGTCTGGACAAGTGACAGTGAAAAAGGTTTCTGGTGGTCTATTAGTGCAAACAGAGGATGATATCCAAGAAGACCGCGCTAACTATAAAGTGGTTACAAAGGCACAGCCAACAGAGGAACAATGGAAAGCGCTTGAATTTGCTTGGAAGCTCGTAAAACACGTAAAATCCAATGCGATTTTGATTTCTAACGAAAAACGTACACTCGGTGTTGGGGCGGGGCAAATGAACCGCGTTGGTTCTGCAAAAATTGCTCTTGAACAAGCAGGTGAAGCTGCAAAAGGCGCCGTGTTAGCATCTGATGCATTCTTCCCATTTGGGGATACTGTAGAAACAGCGGCAAAGCATGGTATTGCAGCCATTATCCAACCAGGTGGCTCTATTCGAGACGAAGAATCTATCAAGGCTGCCGACGAAGCGGGCATTGCCATGGTATTTACAAGTATTCGTCACTTTAAACACTAATTTTATGACGTTTAGGCGTCGATGGAGGACTTATGAAAGTATGTGTAATCGGTAGCGGCGGCCGCGAACATGCATTGGCATGGCGATTGTCCATCAGCCCTAGCGTAACAAAGGTATATGCCATTCCTGGTAGTGCGGCCATGTCAGATTGTGCAGAGCTAGTTGGCATTGACTGGCAGCAAAGCGATCATTTAATTCGTTTTTTGAAAGATAATCACGTTGATTTAGTCATTGTTGGTCCAGAGGCTCCTCTTGTAGCAGGACTAGCAGATGCACTCAATGCAGCTGGAATTCCTGTATTTGGCCCATCTAAAGCAGCTGCTCAACTAGAAGGGTCTAAGGTATTTGCTAAAGACCTTATGAAAAAATACAACATTCCTACCGCAGCATATGGTGTATTCCATAATGTGGATGAAGCAAAGGAATTTATCGGTCAAACGGGTGCTCCTATCGTGGTGAAAGCTGATGGCTTGGCCGCAGGTAAGGGCGTTGTGGTGGCTATGACCATCGAAGAAGCAAATGCAGCTGTAGAAGACATTCTTAGCGGTAATCGCTTTGGGGACGCAGGTAGTACCGTTGTTATCGAAGAATTCATGGAAGGCGAAGAGGCTAGCTTACTTGCCTTTGTAGACGGCAAGACGGTAGTGCCTATGATTGCTTCCCAGGATCATAAACGCATCTTTGATGGCGATAAAGGCCCTAATACTGGCGGTATGGGGACCTATGCACCTGCACCAGTGCTTACTGATACATTGCGTGATGAAGCGATGAAAACAATCTTAGAACCTATGGTGACAGCTATGCAAAAAGAGGGCATGCCTTATGTAGGTTGTCTCTATGTAGGCCTTATGATTACGACTCAAGGTCCTAAGGTTGTAGAATTTAATGCACGCTTTGGCGATCCAGAAACACAAGTTGTATTGCCATTACTTGATAGTGATTTAGGTCAAATTATGATGGCTTGTGCTACCGGCACATTAACAGCTGATATGGTGAAATGGAAAGACTCCTCGGCAGCTTGTGTCATTCTTGCTTCTAAAGGATATCCTGAAACCTCCTCCAAGGGTGATGTGATTCATGGTGATATTAAACAACATGATACAACCATCGTATTCCACTCTGGTACGAAACTCGTTGGAGACGAGTATGTGACCAATGGCGGCCGCGTTCTTGGCGTTGTAGGTCTTGGTAAAGACCTTAGAACAGCCTTAGATAGAGCTTATGGCCGTATAGAACGCATTGATTTTGAGGGCATGCAATACCGTACAGATATTGGGGCGAAAGCTTTCAAATAAAGAAAAAGTGTTTTGAATACAGTAACAGCGTTTTAAATACAGCAAAAAAACGTTTTGAACAAAGTAAAACCTCTACACTCGCATATTACATGTGGTGTAGAGGTTTTTATTTTCTACCTTTTGATGGTTACCTATGTTATAATAATGTAGATATAAAGAGGGCCCATCGACGTGTGATGGCGTTAGGCTCATCTCAAAAATTTTGAAACCTATTGATGGCGCCTAATGTGTAGAAGTACATCTTCTACATATTAGGTGTTTTTACTATAGTCTATTTTTCGTTAGCGACATACAACTATGAAATATAACAAAGAACCGTTAAAACTGAATAGTCCGGTATCATTTTGGATGAATTTCTCCAATGAAGAACGCGTGTTTTGGGTGGATCGCCAAAGTGACCGCATCGTTGTAGGCGCTAAACGTCTAGCGACGGTTAAAGATGATAACGATCGCCATAATTACGCTTATGTATTTTATGGGGATACTTTTTTTGATACACTAAAAGACCCTAAATGGTCTGGTATGGGTCATGAAATGATTGCTTTCACCCATTATTACATCGTAGAAAATGGAGAGTCCTTCTATCTACATGCTGGTGAAAGTGTGCCTATTGAGAATTATGAGGTACCTCGAGTTCATCATAATTACAAAGAAACCAGTGATGATAAGGCGGATTGGAACCGTTTGATGAATGCTATTGCCAATGGTATTAACAGCGGTGAGATGACTAAGGTCGTCTCCTCTCGTGAGGTCGAATTCACTAGCGAAACACTATATAATGTGGCAAGTATCTTGGCTAATTTAGTCGACAACAATCCTAATTGCTTTATCTTTGGCTATGAAAAGGATGGGCGTACCTTTGTAGGCGCATCGCCAGAAATTTTAGTCCGCCATCGTGGCAGTGAAATATTAAGCTATGCCTTAGCGGGCACTGCTCCAAAGAATGGTCCTAATGCGTGGACTAAGGAACAATTACTAACTAATGAGAAAAATCTTGTAGAACATAATATCGTTCGCAATCGCATCGTGAATACGATGAAACAAATTACTCCACATGTTATGGTTGGGGAAACAGGCATTATGGAGTTATCTCACCTCTATCATTTGCGTACCATAATTACCGCAAAGGATAGTACAAAATCTCTTGTGGAATGGGCTAAATTGTTACACCCTACACCAGCCCTTGGTGGTGAACCTCGAGAAAAGGCACTATCCTTATTACAAAAGTATGAATCCCATGAGCGTGGTATGTACGCAGCACCTTTTGGCTTTATGAAAGATATGGGGGACGGTATCGTTGTGGTTGCTATTCGATCTGCTCTTATCATAGATAATGTATTATATGCCTATGCAGGATGTGGCGTTGTAGCCGATTCTGATGCGGATGAAGAATATGCTGAAACTAATAATAAAATGCGCACCATCTTGGATGCTTTATAACTGTTTCCGTGCCTCTAGGGGTGTTTGAAAGGGAATGTAATGAATGAATATATTGCTGCCTTGGTAGACGAGTTCTACCAACTTGGCGTCCGTTATGCGGTGTTTAGCCCTGGTTCTCGTTCTACGACGATGGCCATGCTGTTCAAGGAGCATAAAGGATTTGGAACATATATGAATATAGACGAGCGATCTGCTGGGTTTATGGCTCTTGGTATTGCAAAGGCCCATAAAGAGCCAACGGTGCTCGTATGTACCTCTGGTTCAGCAGTAGCTCACTATTTGCCAGCTATTTTAGAAGCTCAATATAGTGGAGTACCGCTCATTGTACTGTCTGCCGATAGACCTCATACACTATTGCATGTAGGAGCACCTCAAACAGTAGATCAGCACAAAATCTTTGGTACTGCTGTCAATTATTATGAAGCATTAGCGGTGCCTCAAGAATCTCACTACTATACATATCCTCGTCAAGTGGCTCGTAAGGCCTATATGAAAGCGATGGATACTAAAAAGGGACCTGTCCATATTAATGTGCCTCTCTTTGAACCACTAGTGCCAGAATTGAGTCGTAATCATTTTGAAGCTGGTCGCAGTTCCTTTAAAGTGGTTAAACCAAACTATAGTAGTGTATTTAGCTGTGATAATAGAAATAATTTGACTCATATTAATAATGGAATTGATATTGCTCAAGGAAATGATGGTACAAAGGAGATTAATAATTTACTTGATAGATATGAGCGTATCCTTATCCTAGCAGGTCCACAGATCGATATAGATGAGGCTGATACGATTCGTTCCTTCGGGGAGGCTTTACAAGTCCCTATTTTGGCGGATCCGCTATCAAATGTGAGAGGTTGTAATACATCTGATGGTGTGATTTCGACCTATGATGCGTTGTTAGCAGGGCAAGCTCTTTGGCATGAGTTAAAACCAGATTGTGTACTTCAGTTTGGTCAAATTGTTGTGTCAAAACGAGTGCAACAGATGATTGCTAGCTGGACTGATGTGGAGTACATCGAGGTTAACCCTACAATGGACTCCATGAATCCAACAGGTAAAACTACGATGCATGTGCAAGCTAGTATTGATGTCTTTACCCATTTATATGGAAAAAACAATAACTCTGATAAGTACTTAAAATTATGGCAACGGTTAGAACAAGAGGGTAAAAAGCAACTGAGTACAGCTATTGATGAGTCTCATTGCTTTGAAGGCCGAACCATACGTGAGTTACAAGAACGCATCCCTGAGGATGGACAAGTTTTTGTTGCCAATAGTATGACGATTCGCGATTTTGATTACTTCTGGTTTAGTGGAGAATCTAAGGCAGTTCTTTACGGTAATCGAGGTGTCAATGGTATTGATGGCACTATTTCTACGGCTCTAGGGCTAGCAGCAAATGGTAGACCTACCTATCTAGTAACTGGAGATTTATCCTTGTTCCATGATTTAAATGGATTGGCGGTAGCTAAAACCCATAATTTAAACTTAACCATTATTTTGCATAATAATGATGGAGGCGGTATTTTTGAATACTTACCGCAAAAGGGGACAAAGTATTTTGACTATTTGTTCTCCACATCACAAGGCTTAGATTACAGTGGAGCGGCCAAACTCTATGGTTGTGGCTATACTAAAATTTCTAAATCTGATGAGTTAAGTTCTGTATTGGATAAGGTTGGCCAAGAATCAGGTGTTCATATTATTGAAATTCCTACAAATCGGGAATATAGTAGAGAATTGCATAAAAAATATACGAAGGTTTCAGTTGATATGGAGGCATTACTATGAGTCAGTATTTTTGCAGTATTGTAGATAATGCTTTATGCAATCCCGCGCAGCGTATGTATTTTGATTTGGGCGACTATCGCTATGGATTGACTGTTGTAGGCGATGGTGAGCCTATTGTGTGTTTTCATGGATTTTCGGAATCTAGCTATACTTGGGACTCCATTAATCTACCAGGCTATCGTTTAATCCGTATCGACTTAATTGGTCATGGTGACTCAGATATTCCTGAAGAAGATGAGGCTTATACAATTCCTAAAATGATAGAGGATTTGCATACTGTTATCTATCATATGGTAGGTGATAAATATTATCTTATGGGCTATTCCATGGGAGCTCGTATAGCGCTTTCCTATGCATTACAGTATGACAGCGAAATTCAAGGGCTTATCCTTGAAAGTGGTTCTGTAGGGATTGCTTCAGACGTTGAACGTGAAGAACGTCGTCAAGCCGATGAAGAATTAGCTCATCATATTGAACATAACGATGGCTCTTGGTTCGCTTCCCGTTGGGCAAAGGCTCCTATTTTTGAAAGTCAAAAACAACTTTTACCAGAGGTCACTGAATTAATTTATTTACGCCGTGCCCACAATAGTCCATACGCATTAGCATGCACCCTTCGTGGGTCAGGCCAAGGTGTGATGACCTATGTCGGTGATCACTTAGAAAAATTATCATGTAAAGGCCTATATGTGAGTGGCGCACTAGATACAAAATATACTACAATAGGAAGAGATGTATTTGGCAAGTTGCCAAACTTTAAACATGTCGTCGTCGAAGGGGCGGGGCATAATGTACATATAGAAAAACCGCAGAGCTTTGAACAGGCGGTATTAGATTTTTTACATAAGAAAGGTTAAGTCCATGAGTAAATTTGATTGGAAAGTATTGGATCGTAATTATGAAGACGTAATTTACGAAACATATAATGGCATTGCAAAGATTACTATTAATCGCCCACAGGTACGTAACGCGTTCCGTCCTAAAACTGTTATGGAGTTAATCGACGCTTTCACAGTAGCTCGTGAAGATAACGAAGTAGGCGTAATCGTATTGACTGGTGCAAACCACGGTCAAGGTGAAGATAAAGAAGCATTCTGCTCCGGTGGTGACCAAAGCGTACGCGGACATGGTGGTTATGTAGGCGAAGATAATGTACCTCGTTTGAACGTTCTTGATTTGCAACGTTTGATTCGCGTTATCCCAAAACCTGTTATCGCTATGGTTAACGGTTTTGCTATTGGTGGCGGTCATGTGTTGCACATCGTATGTGATCTTACAATCGCTTCTGAAAATGCTAAATTTGGTCAAACTGGTCCTCGCGTAGGTTCCTTCGACGCTGGTTACGGTGCAGGCTATTTGGCTCGCATGATCGGTCATAAACGAGCTCGCGAAGTATGGTTCCTTTGCCGTCAATACACAGCTGCTCAAGCTTATGAAATGGGGATGGTTAACTGTGTTGTACCATTCGACAAATTGGAAGAAGAAACAGTTCAATGGTGTAACGAAATTCTTGAATTGTCCCCAATGGCATTGCGTATGTTGAAAGGTGCATTTAACGCCGACACTGATGGTCTTGCAGGGTTACAACAATTTGCAGGTGATGCAACATTGATGTACTACACAATCGATGAAGCCAAAGAAGGTCGTGACGCGTTCAAAGAAAAACGTAAACCAAACTTCAAACAATTCCCTAAATTCCCTTAATAGGGAGAGTTACTAGTCCTAGATTGAGGACTAACTAATTTTAAAATAATAAGGGCGCCTCTATATGAGGCGCCTTTCTTGTAATATCTCTTTGATATTGATATTTCGATTGTTATTTACTGGTAATTAGAAATCAGGCTTAGATACGAGGTGAGACGATGGAATGGTTACGGTATGGTGTACAGCACTATCCTGATCGCATATGTATAAATGAATATACTTATAAGGATATTTATGGCGGAGTAGTCCATGTAGCTTGTAAATTAGTGCCTTTAAAAACCTCTCGTGTGGCCATTTTATCGGACAACTCTGTGATTATGGCAATCTATGTGTTGGCTGCTATGCTAGCTCATAAAGAGGTACTATTACTTAATGTACATCTTAAGCCTAATGAGATAGAAAACCAATTGAAACAATTAGGTGTTACCACCGTTTTACATAGTCAAGAACGGCGTAATCAACTGCCTGATTCAATGTGTACTATTGAGTTTGAATCTCTAGAAATTATTCTAGCTGACCGAGTTTTAGAAGATATCTTTGATTGGACATTTAATGATACAGACATTGCAGCTATTATGAACACTAGCGCTACAACAGGTCAGTTTAAATCAGCACCCCTTCGATGGGGGCAAATTAGAGCTCATGTACAAGCGTCTCAAGAGGTGTTAGGTAAAACCGAACAAGATAATTGGCTTATGGTATTACCTCTGTTCCATGTAAGTGGGTTATCTATTTTGATGCGGTCTCTTTACAATGGAACGGCTATCACTATATTGCCTAAATACGATGAGATAAAGGTTTTAGAACTCATTGAATCTGAGAAAATCAATATGATGTCTCTCGTACCCACAATTTTGACTCAATTAGAACCGAAGATTACACATCATACACTACGTGTTATTTTGCTAGGTGGCGAGTTTATTCCTATGGCTCTCATCGATGCTTGTGAAAAGAAATCCTTACCAATTTACAAGACCTATGGCATGACGGAAACCTTTAGTCAAAGCGTGACCTTCTCCGTATTGGATTACCCTCATAAACGAGATTCCGTAGGCAGACCATTACCAGGCATGCAGGTTTGCATTGATAACCCTGATGCGGATGGAGTAGGGGAAATCCATTTGACAGGCCCTATGGTTATGACTGGCTATATCGACAAGGAGCCTATTGATGGTGATCTTAATACCGATGATATTGGCTATGTTGATGAAGATGGATTTGTATATATTCTGAATCGCCGCAAAGACCTTATCATATCTGGTGGAGAAAACATTTATCCCAAGGAGTTAGAGGACTTAGTATATACATTGCCGGCTGTGAAGGAATGTGCGGTTGTACCTGTATCTGATCCTAAATGGGGCCAAGTACCAGCACTCTTTGTGGCTTTTCACGATGGTGAAAGTATGACGTCTGATGAGATTCTATCCTTTATGACTAATTCTTTGGCGAAGTATAAAATCCCTAAATATGTAAAAATTTTATCTACATTACCTCGTAATGGCACAGGTAAAATTGTACGTAATAAACTGCGTTTAGAAGATTGAGGCGCTTATGAATGATATTTTAAACTTTAAAAGTATAACTACATATCGTCTCAAGCTACCGATGAAATTTAATTTTAAAACTGCTAAGGGCGAGGTAAAGGAACGCGAGACCATTGTCATCCGCATTGAGGACCAACAAGGTTATGTAGGGTATGGTGAGTGTGTAGCTTTCACAGAACCATTCTATACTGCGGAAACTGTAGATACATGTTGGAAAACATTAGTTGATGATTATATTTTTAATCTTCGCTTGATGCGGCCTAAACCGCTTATGATCTATGTACGTCAGTTACAGTTCTGGCTAAATCGAGATCATATGCCAATGACCATTGCAGCCTTAGAAAATGCCCTTATCAATCTTCATTGTGAGCGATTGGGTATGAACTCTGTTTCCTATATTATAGGGCAGCCCTTACAAGATACCATTGAAAGTGGTGTTGTTATCGGTGATGTACCGATGGAACAATTGTTAGATGCCGTAGAAGCTCATGTGGCGAATGGTTGTAAGCGCATCAAGTTAAAGGTGAATCCTACAGACGGCTATGAACGGATAAGTTTAGTTCGCAAACATTATCCTAATTTAGTATTGGCGGCTGACGCGAACCAAAGCTATTCTTATGACGACATCGATAAGGTCTGTCAATTTAATGATTTGAAACTAGCCTGTATAGAAGAGCCCTTTGCTATGACTACGCTTCAAGCCTATAAGGAGTGGAAATGGGAACATCTTAACAATGATGACTGGAACATTGAAACACCGATTTGTTTAGATGAGTCCATCTTGGGCTATGACGACTTATCCTATGCTATAGAATATGGATTAATCGATGTACTCAACATAAAGATAGGGCGTATGGGTGGACTAGTACCGACGAAGGCAGCTATTAATCTGTGTAGAGAATGTCATATTCCGTATTGGATTGGTAGTATGGTAGAATCTGGTATTTCTAAAATGCTACATGTTCAACTAGCTGCACTGGGTGATTCTTATATGGCAGGGGACTTATCGGATTCTAATAGATATTTTGAACGTGACCTGATCTATCCTGACTTAACATTTAAAGATGGTGTTATGCATGTACCTGATGGTGATGGGTTGGGTGTAACTGTTTTTGATGATAGATTAGAAGCATATTGTGTGGAGAAACGAACACTATGAATTTGATTGAATCTTTACAAATTGAAAAGCCTCGTATGACTAGTGATATTACATGTGTGGCCAAAATGAACCTAGGAGACTTTCATAAACAACCGCAAGGTTATCTAAATGGTGGGGCAACCCTCGCCTTTGCAGAAATCGTTGCAGGTATGATGAGTAATGAACTTATTGGAGCGGACAAATTTGGTGTAGGTCAATCGATAACAGCCAATCACTTGCGTCCTGTACGATGCGAAGGAGCTTTAACAGCTCATGGTACACTACTAGTGAAAGGGAAAACTTCGCATGTATGGCGTTTTGATATGAAGGATAATGCAGAACGATTGATCTCACAAGTAACCGTAACATTAGCCATTGTGGACTTTAATCGGTAATAGATAATACGTCATATGTGTCATAGGTAATAATAAAAGGACAGTAAATACTATTTGTATCTACTGTCCTTTTTTAGTTCCATATAATCTAATAATTACTTATTGTTTATTACTTTTTACTTTCTATTTACGAGTCACTGTATATAAGTCCTCCATATCTGGAATATCGTATATAACCCATGTGCCATCGCCTAAATGGCGCATCAAAACTCGTATATCTTTTGTCATATTCTTTTTATTATTTTGAATTGTCACTGTTACGGTAGCTGTATCTCCATCGTCTTCAGATTTGATGTTTTTTACCTCTATATCATGTCCTTTGAAGAGACGACCATCTACAAGACGATCGACCATGGACATATTGTCATCGCTTTGAGCCGTATTAGTAGTATCTGTAGTAGATGGTTGAGATTTAAAGCTGTCTGGATCTTCGATGTATTTTCTTATTACATCTTCGATTAGAGATGGACCAAATGTTTTAGCTGCTGCAATACTAGCTTTACCAAATGGGTTAGACGTATCTATATATTTGTTGCCTTCCCGTTCTAAGATGTTTTTTACAATAGATTTTGTATCTATGTGGCGTAAAGCTTCATCTGGATCTTTATCTTGTACTGCTTGATGTATAATTTTTAGAGTGTATGCTGGTGTGTGGGGGATATACCATAAGAAATACCATGCTACTGTTAAAGCCCCTACAATAGCTATGATAAGGGCAATAATTACACCTTTTGAGTTAAATTTGTTCATGGTGAATCCTTTCATCTATTAGAGAATATACACATATTGTAGCATATTTAGTAAAGATGAGCATAATAATCTGGACTATTATGGAATATGACGAATTATTGTGATATAAGATGGATATGTGTAATTCTAATAATATTTTCACTTATAAAAGCTATAAAATGGAGATTATCAAATATAATCAATCATTTTAATAGAATTTTCATAAAATTTTTTCAAAAAATAGTTGCATTGGTCTAGAATCCATGGTATTATGTACAAGTAGTCAACGAGAGTTGATACGCGGCCCCGTGGTGTAGCGGTTAACATGTCGCCCTGTCACGGCGAAGATCGTCAGTTCAAATCTGATCGGGGTCGCC
>JAGZGB010000174.1 GCA_018367495.1 Veillonella sp.
GTCTTTAATATAACCACTTGCCTTTGTGCCACGTAGGAACTCACCTGCCCCAGGGTATACACCCTTTGGAATTTTTTCTCCATGCAATGCAGGCGTATAAATTGGTTGTAACGTAATTCCCTCATAGGTTTTAGTGAACATCTTCTTATGGAAGTCGCCACCTTTTAACGCTTTTTCAACCTCGGCCTGCCATTGTTCATACGTAGGTTTCTTAAACTCATCAAAGGATACAGGTGCTAATAAATCACGTTCAGCATCCTTTGAAGTCTTTTTGTCAGACATATATGTGCCTCCTTTTCAACTCGAAACCATACCGAGAAACAGCGCACCGTACCTGCGAATTGTTAGATATATGAATCACTCGAGCTTTATCTTATTGGACCACATCAACCTCAAAATGTGTCCATCTGTTTAATATCTATAAAACCTGATTCCTATACTCAACATCCACTCTAAGGGCAATAAAAAACGTGCCACCTAAAGTGACACGTAAGGTTTCTTATTGAAAGGTACACTAAAAAATACTGTAGCCAGCATACCCCAATCCCCTTCCTATCGCTCGTAGGTACATAACGGTGATTATCAAATAGGCAGTTCTCCTGGCTCGGGATCATCACCTCGCTTTCGCCTTCCCAGATTACTCCAGTGACATGTATGAAAGCAGACTCATCCTTACAGTGGCGGGACCGCATCGGCTTATACCGATTTCTCTATTAAGTCTTGCGACACCTATTCTCTATATTCGTTGTTCTAAGTCCAATATAGTGTAACAATATGCACAAAGTCAATGAACATAACATTTAATCATAAGTGCCAAAATCAAAGTTATAACTGAAAATCATATGCAATAACTAAAACGCATGACTTGAGTATTAGTGATATAATAAGTACTATCACGAGGAGGCATTATGGAGCATACAAGTAGAAAAGGGTTAATCACAGCCCTTAGTTGTTATATAATTTGGGGCTTACTCCCTCTATATTGGGCATTATTAAACCATGTTTCACCGTATAATATACTGGCACAGCGTATTATCTGGTCAGGTGTTTGCATGGCTATCGTTGTATTTGGCCTACACTTTAAACAATTCAAAAAGGACTTTCAATTACTAAAAGAACAACGTTCACAACTATTCCTACTTTTAGTTGCGGCAGTCATCATCAGTGTAAACTGGTTCACCTACATTTGGGCCATCGCCAATAATCAAGTTATGAACACGAGCCTTGGCTATTACATCAACCCACTCTTCAATGTAGTATTAGGTGTCATCCTATTTAAAGAGGTTCTATCTATACCGAAAAAGCTGAGTGTCCTTATCGCTACCATCGGCATCGCCTTACTCACCTATCAAGTGGGATCCTTGCCATTAGTATCGATGATCCTCGCCGTTTCCTTCGGTCTCTATGGGGCCGTAAAAAAGAAACTGCTCATCTCTCCCTTTACGAGCATCGCCTTTGAGGCCTGGCTATTAACACCGCTAGCCTTACTATATACGACCATGGTCGATAATACCGTGTGGTCCTATTTCGGCACAGACTGGTATACGACCATGTTGCTCATAGCCTGCGGTCTAACTACATCTGTCCCATTGGTTCTATTCTCCTATGGTGCACAGCTATTGCCGCTTAACCTACTAGGCTTCTTGCAATATGTATCCCCTACCATTGCCTTATTGCTAGCCATCTTCTACTTTGGTGAAAGCTTTGGCACACCACAGATGATCGCCTTCGGTTGTATCTGGATAGCCTTAGTATTATTCTCCTT
>JAGZGB010000175.1 GCA_018367495.1 Veillonella sp.
AGCTATGGCATACATCAAGAAAATTGATGAAATGGGCGGCGCTGTAGTAGCAATCGAAAAAGGCTACATCCAAAAAGAAATTCAAGAATCCGCTTACAAGTGGCAAATGGAAGTTGAATCTGGCTTGCGCACAATCGTTGGCGTAAACAAATTCCAAGTTGAAGAAGAAGCTCCAAAAGACTTACTTCGCGTAGATGCTTCCGTTGGTGTTAACCAATCCAAGAAAACTCAAGCAGTTCGCGCTAACCGCGATCAAGCAGCAGTTGATAAAGCATTAGCAGCTCTTAAAGCTGGTGCAGCTGATGAAAACGTTAACTTGATGCCATTAATTCTTGATGCAGTTAAAACATACGCTACTTTGGGTGAAATTTGTAATGTATTGCGCGAAGTATTCGGTGAATACGAAGCTCATTCCACATTATAATATCGGCTAATTTCGGAGGTAATTAATCATGGCAGAAAAACGTATTAGAGTAATCGTAGCAAAACCAGGTCTTGATGGTCATGACCGTGGTGCAAAAGTAGTAGCACGCGCACTTCGCGATGCTGGTTTCGAAGTAATCTACACTGGTCTTCGTCAAACTCCAGAACAAATCGTTGAAGCAGCTCTTTCTGAAGACGTTAATGTAGTTGCATTATCCCTTCTTTCTGGTGCTCATAACACATTGTTCCCTAAAATTGTTGAACTTTTGAAAGAAAAAGGCATGGGCGATGTACTTGTAATCGGTGGTGGCGTTATTCCTGACGCTGATATCCCTGGTTTGAAAAAAGCTGGCGTAGCAGCAGTATTCACACCTGGCACACCAACTGGCGATATCGTTAAATTCATCAACGAAAACGTTAAATAATTAATTGGGCAAGAGAGGAGTTCAACTGAATAGTTGGCTCCCCTCTATTCCCATATTTTAAGATAGGTGGTGAGGCGAGTGGATTTAGTTAAAGAACTTTTTGAAGGTTCCCGACTAGCCTTAGCACGGTCCATTACAGCTGTAGAAAACGAGTATGAAAATGCCATTGATATTATGAAGGCTATTTACCCTAAAACAGGGAATGCACGTATTCTCGGTATTACAGGGGCCCCTGGTGCTGGTAAAAGTACATTGACTGATAAGGTTGTTAAACATTATCTAGATCAAGGTAAGAAAATCGGCATCGTTGCCATCGACCCAACTAGCCCATTCTCTGGTGGTGCTATCTTGGGGGACCGTATTCGAATGAATGATTTGACATTAAATGAAAATGTATTTATTCGAAGCATGGGCACACGTGGTAGTCTTGGTGGTTTGTCTAAAAAGACTGCAGACGTTGTAAAACTTATGGATGCCTTTGGCATGGATTTAGTAATCATTGAAACAGTAGGTGTAGGTCAATCTGAAGTAGATATTGTAAAAAATGCAGACACTACATTGGTTGTACTTGTTCCAGGTCTTGGTGATGATATCCAAGCTATCAAGGCGGGTATTCTTGAAATTGGCGATGTATTTGCTATCAATAAAGCTGACCGAGATGGTTGCGATCGTTTGAATGTAGAAATTGAAATGATGCTTGACCTAGATTCTCGCGAAGTAAAATGGCGCCCACCAATTAAGCGCACTATTGCTAGTAAAGACCAAGGCGTAGATGAACTTATCGACGCTTTAGATGAACATTTTGAGTATCTTGAAGATTCTGGTGAATTGGAATCTCGTCGGGCAGAACGTACTCGTGATGAAATCATCGCAATGATTAATGAACAAATTGGTCGTTATGTAGC
>JAGZGB010000176.1 GCA_018367495.1 Veillonella sp.
TTCATATCTAAGATAGGTGATAAGTAACACTTTCCCCATGGAAAGTTAAATTGAGATACATCAGTAGTCCATTTTTGAAATGGAGCTGTTGTACTAAAGTCTCTATTGATAATATTATCGGCTATTTTGCCTACTTGACCTTTATAAGAGTGATATTTTTCTTTTGGTCTCTTTCCTGCGAGCCCCATGATTTTCATAAGTCTTTGTACTCGTTTATGATTGACTATAAAACCTCGATTAAGAAGTTCTTGATATACACGACGCACACCATAACGTCCCTTATGCTCTGTAAAAATCTTTTGAATTTCCTCTTTAAGTTGTATATTTCTTTCATCTACAAGATCTACTTTAGAGAGCTCAAAATAATAGGTGGATTTAGCCATTCCCATAGCTTTTAAAAGATATTTTAGTTGATATCCTTGCTTTCGGAGTATTTTGATAATCGCTGCTTTTTCGCCTTGAGACGCGCAGCTTCCTTTTCTTCTCTCAAGGCAATCTCTTTTTTTATGACTTCATTTTCAGCTTTAATATAAGCATTTTCAGCTCGTAAGCGAATGAGTTCCTCGTATTCACTCTCATTGAGTTGTCTAGGTGAAATATTCTTTGTTACTTTCATGTCAGAATCCTTTGGTCGTCGCCCTTTAGGCTTATTGATAAGACCATTGTATCCCAAAGTCTTGTATTTATGAACCCATTGATATAGTAGACCACTATTAATTCCAGCAACAATAGCTACGGAACGTAAAGATTCCCCAGCTAATACTTGACATACTAACTCATATTTATCCTCTGTAGACCAATTCTTTTTTACTCCATAAAACTTATTAATATCTGGACCATGCAACTCCTCTTGTTTAGCCCAATACCTTATTTGTTCATGAAAAGAATGAGGCGATACTCCATTTGGTGTTTCTGGCCATTCACCTTGATAGAATAATTCTATTGCTTTCTTTTTAAATTCATAACTATATCTCATGAAAATACCCCCTTTACTGAGTGTCCAGTAAAGGGGGTACATATCAGCCTCATGGAGATTCTATATATTCTATTTCTATAAAGGGGAAAGCATTGCCATTTTGGATTTATGGTAGGGATGTTACTTTCATAGGTAATAGTATGGTTATGGTCGAGTCTGTAAGATGCAAAACCTGGGATCCCATTGAAACCATTATTATTGATTTAGAGAATGAAGTGTATGCTAGTTTAAAGGAATGGTATACAGATATTTCATTTGTTAATAATCGAATAGAGCTATCTAATCAAGTGGTCAAAATGGATAAACGAATTCTAAATAATTTTGAGAATTTAGAGTGGATAAGCTTTTAAGATTGATTGCGTAGAGGGGACATTGACTATACTATAGTGAAGTGTTATTCTATATATGACAAGGGATGTCAATATGTGACATAGTCTCATATGAACGAAAAAATAGCAGGGCGGCCACCCTGCTATTTTTATTGTGCTAGTTACTAACGAGAATGTCTATCTAGCCACTTGCAGATATAGTGACAAGTTATACCTGCTATGACAGACATTAAAAGGGATATCAATATGTCTAACATAGTCGCACCTCCTTTCTGTTACCAGATTGGAGTAGTAACAACTAGATTATACACCCTATATATACATTTCTAGAAGCATGGATAATCGATATATAGATAAGGTTTATATAGGACCCTATGTTGAGCCCGTAAAACTTCATCATATCCTAATTGACATTACTCTATAGAATAAGGACCCTATGTTGAGCCCGTAAAACTTCATCATATCCTAATTGACATTACTCTATAGAATACAGTACAATATCTTTATATCTTAAAAACAAGCTATGAATGGGTATAAAGGTTTACAGATCCTGCTTTCAGAGAGTTGCTGGTTGGTGCGAGGCAATAGAGGTTGTACGCTGACACTCTCCCGTGAGCTTTGGTGGCGAATGCAGCAGTAGTCATTGACGGTGGTTCCGTTATACCCGCAACGAGTCCCAATTAGGGTGGTACCGTGTTATGAATATAACGCCCCTTTGAGCAACGACAGTTGTTCTGAGGGGCTTTTTTTATACTGTCAAATGTTGGTCGGAGCCTCCACCGGCCGGGTCTGACTTCGGCCTACGGCCTTCGCAGGGCCAAAGTCGGCTGCGACCGACATTTAACAGTTCTTATTAGCTAGAGTAACGGTCTTCGGCCTAGGGCCTCGACCTACTAAAGTCGCTTGCGAGCACGCACTTTAGTTCTAGGTTTATACTTTACTTTAAGTTAGGAGCTTACTAAACTTTCACAATAGATAGATATAATACAGCGTTATGTTTTATTAGTATAGAAAAGGTGAAGATTATGGATCAAAATCGCGTATATTTCTTCGATACAACCCTTCGTGATGGGGAACAAACACCAGGTGTATCTTTA
>JAGZGB010000177.1 GCA_018367495.1 Veillonella sp.
GAATACAGGTCAATCAGTTACTAGTACATTATCTAAGAAGCAACAAGATATATTCAATGCTCCAGTTAAGTTAGGTGATGAAGTTTTAGTTACTATTCATGGTATCGGCAGTAGTGGTGAAGGGGTAGGTCGTGTAGATGACTTTACAATCTTTGTTCCCTTTTCCTTGCCTGGGGAAACTGTGAAAGTAGACATCAATATGGTGAAAAAGACTTATGCTACAGGACGCTTATTAGAAATTGTCACCATTGCTCCTAATCGTATCGATCCACACTGTGATCTCTATGGCTTTTGTGGTGGATGTCAGTTGCAACATATTACCTATGAAGGACAACTTTCACTAAAAACACAAAAGGTGAAGGACGTTATCGAACGCATTGCTCATCAAAATCCAGATCTTGTTAAACCTACTCTAGGACCTAAAAATCCCTGGGCATATCGCAATAAGATGCAAATGCCTGTAGGCGGTACTAAAGGTGATATCCAAATGGGATTCTATGCGATGGGATCTCACGATATCGTGCAAGGTACGAATTGTCCTATACAAGATGAGGGCAATAATATCATTGCTCAAGCATGTTATCAAATTGCTAAAGAATTTGATATCGAACCGTATGATGAACATACTGGTAAGGGTGTACTACGTCATGTTATCGGTCGTATCGGACAATCTGGATGGATGATTATCCTTGTAACCGCGACAGAACACTTGCCACATCAAGAGAAGTGGGTTGAAAAATTAACTGAACGAGTTCCCCAAGTGGAAACCATCGTTCATAACGTAAATGGGAAGCGTACTAATGTTATATTAGGGCCTAAAAATAGTGTTCTCTATGGGGATGGAACGATTACAGACCATATCAAAGATTTACGATTTACCTTATCTCCACATTCCTTTTTCCAAGTTAATCCTGAACAAACTACGGTGCTTTATGATCAAGCACTAGCGTATGCAGACCTAAAAGGAACCGAAATCGTTATCGATGCGTATTGTGGTACGGGTACTATTTCATTATTCCTTGCGTATAAAGCAAAACATGTTATCGGTATAGAAATCGTAGAACCAGCTATTACCAATGCTCGTGAAAATGCCCGACGCAATGGCTATGATAATACAGAGTTTATCGTCGCCGATGCGGCCGTAGAAATTCCAAAACTCTATAAAGCAGGCGTACGACCTGACGTTATCGTATTCGATCCAATTCGCGCAGGCTGTAAAGAAGAAGTACTAACCTCTGCAGCTAGCATGGAACCAAAACGCATTGTCTACGTATCTTGTAACCCTGCAACCATGGCACGAGACATTGAAATCCTCACACACTACGGCTATGAACTCAAAGAAGTACAACCTGTAGACATGTTCCCTATGACAGCGCATGTCGAAGCAGTGGCTTTGCTCACTAGGAGTAAAGCGACGCAGTGAGTGATAGCACCGCCCATGTGATAGGCGTCCAAGAACACGAGACGAAGACGAAGTGTGATGAACTATAATTCTAGATTTTGCTTTATGAGGAATAATATGGAGTTTATATATGATAAAAAGAGTAACATCCTTTTCAGTCTTTATGGTAGTAAAGTAAATGGAATCAGAATTCATAATAAAACATTAACATTAACAGTTGACGAAATGTATCAATTGGTTGACGGTGAGGAAAGAGTATTTTCTGGTGAAATATCTTTTAAAGACTGTGATGTGGACTTGTGTAAGGTACTAATATTTAACAAAAC
>JAGZGB010000178.1 GCA_018367495.1 Veillonella sp.
GTCGCTTTCAAAATCGATAGGTTCAAAATAATAGCGAACCGTATCCGCCCCAAATTCATCGTCTAATTTGGCCCATTCTGCCCCTGAAAGCACGGTAAATCCGAGTGTATCGTTGCCAAGGCTTTCAACAAACCAACGCACCTCATAATCAGGCTTAATAAAGTCGTTGAAATATTTGATGGTCACATCTCGATCTTGCTCATCACCGTAAGGAATTTGCAGCTCTTTATCGCCCTTTTTTAGCACAATATCGTCACCATAGGGCTTGCCATTACTAACCGTTTGAATATTGATAGGCTCATCCATCATATCATTAAAATAATTCACCACATCTTCGTCATACTCGCGCCAGTCAATCCAGATGATAGCTTCGGAATCAAATAAATCATTTAGATCCATATCATTGGCAAAAAAGCTTCTTAATTCTTTATACAGATTTTCCATCGTCTCTCTCCTGTTTATTATTTATATTGATAGTTAAGCCTTGCCATACTAACATCCAATAGACTCTCAGCTTAACTCAGCTATACAAACAGCTCCATTGCTAACAAGTACTCTAGAGCGTTTCATATATAACATCTTGTCGAGCCGTAAAATTTTCATCAAAAGATACTAATACATATAGTTGTCCCGCGGTCGGTTCGCCCATATCATAACCTAGTGCAAATGCGCCATAGCAGCCGGATGTATCTAGCATAATATCTGTTAGTTTTAGCACCACAGGATCATCTGGAGGCATCTCCTTTTGGATGATTTTCTGTGCCACTCGGTCTAATTCATCTAATTTAGCATATAACTGTGGCCAAAATGTTAGTGAAAGCATCTCGTCTTCTGTATAACCAGAGCAGCTAATATTGAAGCTTTTGAAGGCTTGTTCTACATTTTCTACTTGAGTCTCTATTGTATGATCTTCGTGATTTGCTACTCCATCGGCCGCTAATTGACGGGCTACAAAGTAAACCCCATGCGGTTCTACAGTCCAGCTTTCAACATTCCACAATGTCATTAATTCCGATTTTCTCATTAGGACTCTCCATTAATTGATTATCCTGCAATATCCGCATGTACAGGATTCCCCTCCGCATCAATATTGGCTATGATGCAGTGTCCCCAGAAAATATCGTCATCGTCATAATAAACCTCTATGGTGCCATCATTGCGGAACGCCAATTCGCCCATAGTAATACGCTTGGCAAATATTTCTGCCGTAATCGGGTCTTGGTCATCATTGTCGAGCCAATCATTAGCAAGATCTAATAAGGTCTCACTAATATAGGTACTAATTCGTTGTTCAAATTCTTTGAAATTATCGATTGTATTGAAAGCCGACAACGCTACGGTACAGCTTTCATCAGAACCCTCGTCTACATCAAGGGTGAATGCATAATCATCAATTCTCGCTGTGTAATATTGATACTCTCGATTTAACAGGAAGTCACCCCTGTCAGTATGAAAGTATTTAGGGGTTTTCAAATAAGCTGACAACGCCTCTAACTCGCTATGTTTAGCATGTTCCTCTAACACCTCGAGCACATAATAGCGATTATTCCAAGAGGGGCGCATATAGCCTAAATCCTCTATGAGCTTAGCTTTCTTAACTAATAATTTATAGACACCGTGCGGCTCAAAAGAATAACCCCATCTATCATCAAGGCCCTCTATAATCCATGTCAAAATGCCTTCGCTACGGTCAAGCACGCCAGTTCGAGTATCTAGG
>JAGZGB010000179.1 GCA_018367495.1 Veillonella sp.
ACCTTTGCCCTTTACGCGGAATGCCGTTCCCGTTTGAGTACCTTCCGGAATCTTTAACTCTACTTTACCATCTAAGGTGTTAACTTGTATAGTCGCACCTAATGCAGCTTGAGCAAAGCTAATATTTACACGGCTAATAACGTCATTACCATTTCGTTCAAATTCCTTATGAGGACGAACAAAAATATATACATAAAGATCGCCTTTAGGCCCACCTAAGATACCTGGTTCACCTTCATTAGCAACGCGTAAGCGAGAACCACTATCTACACCTGCTGGAATTTTAATAGAAATCTTGCGTTTTGCAAGTATTTCACCTGTACCACGGCATTTAGAACAAGGTTTTTCAATGCTTTTACCAGTACCATGACAGCGAGAACAAGTGCGAACGGACTGCATACGTCCAAATGGAGTATTTTGAATAACCGCTTCTTGACCAGAACCATGACAATTTGGACAAGTATCGACACGAGATCCTGGTTCACCACCAGTACCATGACAATGATCACATTCTTCATGACGATGCACTTCTATTTCCATAGATTTACCAAAGGCTGCATCTTCAAAGGAAATATCGATATCTTCGCGCAAGTCATTACCTTTTTGAGGGCCTTGTTGTTGGCGTCCACCGCCAAACATGCCACCGAAAATATCGCCAAAGATATCACCAAAGCCCCCAGCTTGACCACCGAAACCGCCAAATCCACCTTGGAAACCACCGGCGCCAGCGCCGCCTCCTTGTTTGAAGGCGTCGTGGCCGAATTGGTCATATTGCGCTTTTTTAGTTTCATCAGACAATACTTCGTAAGCTTCGTTAGCTTCTTTAAATTTTGCCTCCGCTTCCTTTGGATTATCTTTATTTACATCTGGATGGTATTGGCGTGCCTTTTTACGGAAGGCCTTTTTGATTTCATCTTGAGAGGCGTTTTTACTGACCCCTAAGATGTCATAATAATCACGTGCCATTAGTTACCAACCCTTCTTATTTCTTATCGTCATCCACTACTGTGTAATCAGCATCAACTACATTGTCATCAGATTTTGTTTGTTGTTGACCTTGCTCTGCACCACCAGCTGCTTGTTGAGCTTGTTGTGCTGCTGCATACATTTGCTCAGCTAATTTATGTAATGGTTGTTCCAAAGCTTCACTGTCTTTTTTGATATCTTCGATGTTGCCTGCTTCGATAGATTTTTTCAATTTATCTTTTGCTTCTTCAACTTCTTTCAACAAAGCTGTGTCGCCTTTACCATCAAGTTCTTTCAATGCTTTTTCAGCTTGGTATACCAAGGAATCTGCATTATTTTTAACATCTAATTCTTCTTTTCTAGCTTTATCTTCTGCTGCATGTGCTTCAGCTTCTTTAACCATACGATCGATTTCGTCTTCTTTTAATCCGCTAGAAGAAGTGATTGTAATTTTTTGTTCTTTTTGAGTACCCAAGTCTTTTGCTTTTACATGCACGATACCGTTAGCATCGATGTCGAACGTTACTTCGATTTGAGGAACCCCACGAGGAGCTGCTGGAATACCATCCAAGTTAAAGCGACCCAATGTTTTATTATCTGCTGCGAACTCACGTTCACCTTGTAATACATGGATATCTACAGATGGTTGATTATCTGCTGCAGTGGAGAATACTTGAGATTTAGATGTAGGAATTGTAGTGTTACGATCGATAATACGTGTGAATACACCACCCATTGTTTCGATACCA
>JAGZGB010000180.1 GCA_018367495.1 Veillonella sp.
AATCCCATTACCGGTTGTATCGTGCGTATGCAAATGGATCGGAACCGTCACCGCATCCTTAAGTGCCGCGATCAATTCAGTCGCAGCTTGTGGCTTGAGTAGTCCCGCCATATCTTTAATGGCAATAATATTGGCACCAGCTTTTTCAAGCTCTTTTGCCATATTTACATAATAGTCCAAGTTGTATTTTATACGAGCACCATCAAGGATATCGCCAGTATAGCACAATGCAACTTCAGCTATTTTATTTTGTGCACGCACTTCATCGATAGCAACATGCATATTATCAAGACTATTCAAGCTATCAAATACGCGGAATACATCAATACCATTAGCAGCAGCCCGTTGAATGAATTGACGAACTACGTTGTCTGGATACGATGTGTAACCTACGGCATTTGCACCACGAAGAAGCATTTGAAGCAATGTATTTGGCACTTCACGACGGAACATGCGCAAACGCTCCCACGGATCTTCATGTAAGAATCGGTATGATACGTCAAAAGTAGCACCCCCCCAACATTCTAAGGAGAATAAGTTAGGTACACCTTTTGCAGCATGACCAGCTACGCGAGCCATATCGATTGTACGAAGACGTGTAGCAAACAAGGATTGATGGGCATCACGCCAAGTGGTATCAGTGAAGAATACTTGTTTTTGTTCCGATAACCATTTACTGAATTTATCTGGTCCAAGTTCATCAAATTTTTGTTTTGTACCAGATGCTGGACTTACATCCAAAGTAGATGGCATTTGAATCGGTTCAAAGTCAGGAACCTCTTGAGCTCCTGCACCAGAATAGCCATTAATTGTAACATCAGCAATGTAACGTAATAATTTAGTACCACGGTCGCGATCTGGTTTCAATTCGAATAATTCAGGATGTTCTTCAATGAAGTTTACATTGTAAGAACCACTTTGGAATTCAGGATGTTCCAATACATTAATCAAGAAGTGAATATTTGTTTTTACACCGCGAATACGGAACTCTTTTAAGCAACGAAGCATTTTACGAATAGTTTCTTCGTTGTTAGGACCAAATGCTGTCGCTTTCACAAGCAAGGAGTCATAGTAAGGTGTTACAACGGCACCTGTAAAAGCATTACCAGAATCAAGACGGATACCAAAACCACCAGAGCTACGGTACGCTAAGATTTTACCGGTATCAGGCATAAAGTTGTTTTTAGGATCTTCTGTGGTAATACGACATTGGATAGCAGTTCCTTTACAAGGAATTTTATCCTGCTCAGGAATACCTACTTCAGGGCTATGTAAACTAAAGCCTTCAGCGATTCTAATTTGAGCATGAACAATGTCAATATCTGTAATCATTTCTGTTACAGTATGCTCTACTTGAATACGTGGATTAACTTCGATAAAGTAGAAGCTACCATCAGCAGTTACCAAAAATTCTACAGTACCTGCATTCACGTAGCCAACATTTTTCATGATTTTAACGGCAGCATCACATACAGCTTTACGAGTTTCTAATGACAACGCAAAGGCTGGCGCCATTTCGACTACTTTTTGGTGACGACGTTGAACAGAGCAATCACGTTCATGCAAATGAACTACATTGCCATGTTCGTCACCTAAGATTTGAACTTCAATATGTTTAGGCTCTACGATAAGTTTTTCTACATATACATCATCATCACCAAACGCAGCTTTCGCTTCAGATTTAGCACGATCATATGCATCTCGAAGG
>JAGZGB010000181.1 GCA_018367495.1 Veillonella sp.
GCAAAAAAATAGTAGAATTATTGCATATTTACAAGGCTTTTAAAAAATAGTATTTGATTTCAATAAATGGATATAAATCAAAAAACATAGCCTGGTTTTAGGCGTATAAAATCTGGTATATAAAAAGAAAAAGCCGCCTAAATAGGCGGCTCTTGTATTAGAATACGTCTTTAATTTCAGCAGCTTCAATGGATGCTTTGATATCGTCTGCCATTTTTTCAATTAATGGAAGATCTTCTTCTTTCAAAGAGGATTTGATATCTAGTGGTTCGGAAACGATTTCAATGTCTTTGAAGTCATTTTCGAAATGGGAAACCATTGTTTTCATCGCAGCGGAAGCCCAAGAGTGGTTACCGATGATGGACACTTTATGGTTTTGGAAGTTAAGGGCTTTTAATTCATGGATAAAGTTTTCCATAGTAAGGTATAGATTCAAGTTATATGTAGGTGCGATAGTTACCAAGTTAGTATATTTCCAAGCATCGGAGATGATGTAGGAAGCATTAGTTTTGGAAACATCGTAAATTTTGATATCTGTAACGCCACGTTTGGAGAGTTGTTTAGCCAATTGTTGAGCAATAGCACGAGTATTGCCGTACATGGAACCAAAAGCGATAACAACACCTTTTTTCTCAGCTGTATAGCTGGACCAATGTAAGTATTTGTGCGTGATATATTGGATAGATTCAGGGGTGCGCCAGATTGGACCATGAAGTGGAGCAATGCGTTTGATATCAAGGCTAGAAATTTTGCGAAGCGCATTTTGTACTTGTGGTCCGTATTTACCAACGATATTTGTATAGTAACGGCGAGCTTCTTCTTCGTATGTAGCTACGAAATCGGTTTGATCAGCAAAGATATTACCATTAACTGTACCGAATGTACCAAAAGCATCTGCAGAGAACAATGTGCCTGTAGATTTTTCGTATGTACAAGTTACTTCAGGCCAGTGAACCATAGGCATAGTGTAAGAAACCAAAGTATGTTTACCTAAACAGATTTCATCGCCTTCTTTAATTTGATGGTATTGTTCTGGTTTTGGAGTGTTATAGAATTGCTCAAACATGCGGAATGTTGTAGCATTACCTACCATTTTACAATTTGGATACCGTTCCAATGTTTCCAATAATGTTTGGCAATGATCAGGCTCCATATGGTTTACGACGATGTAATCAAGTTCACGACCATTTAAGAGGTGAGTCAAGTTGTCGAAGTACTCTTCGCGAATTTCAGCATCTACAGAGTCTACCACACAAGTTTTTTCATCGTCGATGAAATAGCTGTTATAGCTAACACCATTTGGAATAGGAAATAAGTTTTCGAAACGTTCTGTTGTCCAGTCATTACTACCAATCCAGTAGATATTATGAGTCATTTTCTGAGCACAATGCATAATAAAATCCTTTCTTAACCCACACTAGGTATGTATAGCTTTACATGAGAACTCATGTCTGTAAATATAGTATCAATTTATAATACTAATATTTTCGAAAAAAATCAATATTGAAAAAGCCTACTTGAAGAAGTAGGCTTTCACATGAAAGTTCATAGTGACCAATTATTTGAAGTATTTTACACCAGATGTAAAGATTGGCATTTCTAATTGGCCAGGAATATTTTTGCTAATACCGGCGCCACAGCGTTCAGAGTGTGCCATTTTGCCGAATACGCGACCATCAGGGCTATAAATACCTTCGATAGCAGC
>JAGZGB010000182.1 GCA_018367495.1 Veillonella sp.
AAAGGCGATTTTCTTCTGGAAAATCGCCTTTTTGGTGTATATATTACAGAATACATTAAATGTTACCAAAAATTAAATATTATACTTGTATTTTTTTCGATATATGCTATACTAAGTTCATAACCTATTGTTGTGATATGAATTAAAGAGGTGTATTATGAATATTCCATTCTTTACAGATTACCTCATGTTAAGCAATCCACTAAGTATTGGTATTATCGCGGTGTTCGTGCTCGTGTTAATAGGTATTTATGTATTGCAACGCAAGGGCACATCCTTCGGTAATCTCGTTATTATTGGTACTATTGCTGGTGCCGTACTTGGTATAGCGGTCCAAATTATTGCAGGCTTCCCTGATGATCCATCCAAAGTGGTTTACATCAAGGAAAGTACAAAGTGGTTCTCTCTCGTAGGGGGCGGTTTCATCGACTTAATCCGCATGCTTGTTATTCCTATCGTTTTTATCTCTATTGTTCACGTTATTTTGCACATGGGGCAGGTGCTAACCTTAAAAAGTTAGTAGTTGCTATGATTTCTACAAATCTCGGCATGGTAGCCGTTGCTGCTATAGTCGGCCTAATTTTGGGGAATGCCTTCGGTTTAGGTCAAGGTTTTGATATTGTTGAATCTGGTAAGAAGATTCGTGAAATCAAACCTATGGTTGACACATTCCGAGCACTAATTCCAAGCAATCCAATTCAAGCGGCTGCTGAAACAAATGTTATCGGCATTGTTGTATTTGCAATTATTTTGGGTAGCGTAGCTCGTCTGTTAAAACAAACAGGGACAAACTCTATGGAGGTGTTCACAAAACTATTTGATGAACTTCACCAATTGATTTCTTGGGTAGCTGATTTCATCATTGGTCTTATGCCATATGGTGTAGTTGCTTTGTTAGCTTCTACATTGGCAACACGCGGTGTACAAGCTATTCTTGATATGGGCTTGTTCGTAGTATTGCTTTACGTTGGTCTTTTGATTATGTTTGTTGTACAAGCAATCTTGATTACTAGCTTTGGCTACAATCCGATTACATACTTCAAGAAAGCGAAAGCACCACTCTTATTGGCGTTCACTTCTCGTTCTTCGATGGGGGTATTGCCATTAACTGTAGAGACTTTGACAAAACGTCTTGGTGTAAATGCTACAACTGCTAATACAGTAGCTTCCTTCGGTACTACTGCGGGCATGCAAGGTTGTGCGGGCGTGTTCCCAGCACTTGTGGTGGTGTACATCTCTAATGTAGCCAATATTCCATTCGATATGACTATGTATATCATGAGTGTTATCGTTATTGCTATTGGTTCTGTTGGTATCGCAGGCGTGCCAGGTACGGCTACAATGGCGGCATCTGTATCCCTTAGTGGTACAGGACTTGGAGCGTACTTCACCTCCATTAGCCCAATTTTAGCTATCGATCCATTGATTGACATGGGACGTACATGTTTGAACGTATCTGGGTCATTAACAAATGCTTTGGTAGTAGACAAAATTATGGGAACCATCGATAAGGATGCATACAATAATCCTAACGAAGGTCGAGTATAAAAACTAGCAACGCTTAATCATATAAATTATTATAAAAAGGGGCTGTAGCTGAATGTGGTAAAACCACATTTGGTTACAGCCTTTTTTGC
>JAGZGB010000023.1 GCA_018367495.1 Veillonella sp.
ATACACCGACCCGTTTACGGGTGAGCCAGTAAAATAGGCAAAATAAAAGCCCCCGAGTAGGGGGCAGCCAGTGGTAATAGAGTGGTTGTCAGATCATTCTATGCCCTCTTTAGAGGGCCACCACTAGAGAAAGACCCTTATAGGGTCAGAGCAAACCACCCGTTCTACGGGTGGTTATGATTTATGTAGATGTTATGAGTATCTACATCTTCCCATTCCTCTGACACAGCATTGGCATGTGGTAAGTCGCAGTAAATCAAATTTACAACCAATATAACACTCTCCCTTGTGTATATTATTTTGAAAGCTTCTTTTGACTTTCTTTTTTTATTTGTTGGATACTTTTTTTTGGTGTATCTAAGTCTTCTGGCATAGTGCCACCTAATTCTTTGATGGTTTGACGTACTTTGGCACCTACGTCATGGTGAACTTTATTGGCGTTTTCTTTTCCTTTTATTCCTTCGCGGCGTAATTTTTCATCAGTCTGTGTAGCTCTGAATAGATTAGCAGCAAGTTCAGTACTGCCCATATGATCTAAAATCTTCTGAGATTTCTTTAGACCTTTTTTAGCGTGAATTTGCTTTACGCCCAAACCTCCATACAGACCTTTATAGCCTTCGTTTTGAAAAATAGCATAATCTTTAGGTTCTTTTATACCTGCTTGGTTAGCAGCTTCGGCTAAAGATATATTGTGCTCTTTAATATCTTGTCGGATTTGCAAACGCAAGCTGTCTTCTTTTTGTAACTCTAATTGCTCTTGCTCGTGAGTTTTCACTGCAAAATAGGTTTGAGCTAGTGCAATTACTTCTTTGCGAGGATCACCATTCATAGCGATTAAATAACAAGCGTATCTAGAAAGTACTATATCTTGTATAGTGCGTTGCAAACTAGCCCCAACATCTACCAATTTGTTGACGTCAACAAATTCGGAAAAAACCGCATTGCCACTGGCTTCACAAGCAGTTTTAGCCTTTTCAATAATTTTACTAAAATTTCTCCATTCTGAGTATTCAAGTATTTCTTGTAAATCTCGAGCATACCAATATTCATTGCCATTATCATCTATTTGTTTAATAGACTCAAAAGGGGACTGGTAATTATTAGTTGAGTTGCTAGGAACTCCTTCTGGAAAAAAGAAAAACATATAAGATTCACCTCCTATTATTTGTGTTTAAGTTTGAGTAATTCTATATATTCGACAGCTTTTTCCATGTCCTCTTTAGATATATCTTTAGCAGCAGAAAAGAGCATACGAGCCCCTGGACGTGTGCGTAGGTATTCCGCGAATTCGGCTGCTTCACGGTCGGTGTAATAGCCGTCTGTATATTTCTCTACTAGTTCAGATTTAGGGACGCCAAAATAGTTTGCCAATAACTCAATTTTATCGATTCTAGGATATGTATTTCCCTTTACCCAATCGGTAAACGTAGTATACTTTAACCCTAAATCAGCGCATATTTTATTGCGATTAATTCCGCGACTATCCATTAGTCGTTGAATGTTCTCAGCCATAATAGCCTTGTGGCCTAAATCACTCATAATAACCTCTTTGTAACGTATCATATTAATTAATATACCTATATATTACGATAAATTCGTAATAAAATCAATGTTTTACGGAAATTTTACGAGGGTTTAAGTTTTGTTTATGAATATTACGAAAAACCATGGCAGAATGATGACCGTAAACAAGTGGTGAAAAAATGAAAGGAGGTTCTCATGAAGTACACGTTAAAGATGTTACGGGCGTCAAAGAATTGGTCACAACTTGCCGCAGCTAAAGCGATAGGAGTATCTGTTGATACATGGGGAAATTGGGAGCGGAAATGTTCTTATCCTGATATTCCACATATTAAAAAGATACAGGACGTATTTAATGTAGCATATGATGACATTATTTTTTTATAGTTGATTATGGTTAAACCGTTACTGAGGAGGGGGAATAGATGAATAAAGAAAAACGAATTAGAGAATTAGATGCACAAGTAGCTTACCTTGAAACAATTACACAATCGAGTGCACACACTTTGTTAACAGATTATATCTATCAAGTGGCAGAGATAAGTGGAATACCTTGCCATAAGGTTAGAAATCGCAATAATTCTGGATGGATTTTGCCTAATTTTGAAATGCGTTGTAAGAAAGCAATCGCATTGGCATTAGGTATCTCTAAAATTATGGATATTACTTATGATATGTTACCTGACGCTGAACGCATCATTGATGTCATTGCTGATGTGTATGTATCTCGGCATTGACGATAAAGGAGAAACCATGTAAATAGTAAAACTCATTACAAAAGCAACACACCAGAGCATAGTAGACGCAATGATTTCCATAGCAATAGCACATGGCTTAACGATTACTAATGTGGAAAATATTATGACTGATGTAATAGCGTATTTGAAAGATAATGCAACGGTAAAAAAGTAAAAGCCACCAACAACGTTAGTGGCAGTAGAGAGGAGGTGTAGAGATGAAGAACCCTGTAGGGGGGATTTATACAAAAGAAAATAGAGAACAATTTAATTATCAAAATAAATTCATAAGAGTTGAACCAACAGGGGGTGATTTTGGGAACTACTTACCATTTATTGCTGTAGTGGTTTCCTCTGTTTCATTAGGCGTATCCATAGCATTTTGGCTATTTAAAATTTTATGAAAATTGGATAAATCGTAATGAACTCTGTAGAACTTAAATTTTTTTCGATTAGATGTTGATACAGATGAGCGATGCCATGGTAACCAAGCGTATTGAGGAATTTTAAATTCAATGGAGACGCCCTCTTCAATAGAAATATTTTTATTAAGAACGATCAAGATGGGCAACTCTAAACAACTTCCTGATGTGATGGGACCACAGCGAGATTTAGGCAAATCAATAATGAAATTTTCCAAAGCTCTTGGTCCGAATGGACTAATTAATAAAGAAGGCTTGTTTTTTAATAAAGGAAGACTAGATAAAGTGCAAAGGAAATGGTTTTCGTTTGTTTTAGGATTATAGGCTCGTAAATCAAAATAAGAGCTATTGGCAGTACTAGCATTCACGATGATTGCAGTTGTAAAAATTGCATATCGATTAGGCGAATCTTCAAAAATATTATCAGCAGCTTTTATGTTTTTTGTGGCATCTAATGCAAAACAATCGGTATCAAAATCAACCGTTATTAATCTTCTTTCTCGTAAATATGAAAGTAGAGAAAGTAATAAAGCAGCTAATGAAATGATTACAGTAATAAAATCCATATTTTCACCTCCTTTCTAGGTGATTATATCAAAAGTATTTATTGTGTCGAAAGGAGAATAAAAATGAAACCAGATAGTATTTTAAACACAGACCAATATACAAAGATTGTTATAAAGAGGGAAGACGACGATACAGTAGTTGCGGTTATCACTGAAGATGATGTCGAGCCTTCGCCAAACTATATCGCCGTACTAACTCCTAATTATGACTAGCCTTTTGGTGGATGCGGATCATGTCCGTGGCTATCCTTTTGAGATATCCGTCCATCTTTATTGTGGATTACTAATTCACTTTTTTGATTGCGACTAGTTTGTCTTCCGTAATCGATTGCCGATTGCTTTGTGTCGAAGTGTTTAGTTGCTTTAGAATTTCCAGCACCTTTGACATTCCAACCGCCACTTTTGGATGGCACAACATGTTGATTTTTACCCATATAATCACCTCCTTTCTAAGGTGATTATACAAATTAAACTTTAAAAATATGCAAAATATACATGAACAATTTATGAATACGCTTGGAGAAGGTAGTTATGAATAATAAACGGTTTGATAGACCCTTTTGTCTTACAGTTGAAGAGGCTGCTGAGCAAGCTCGTGTAGGGCCTGAACAAATTCGTAAATGGGCTAAAGATTTTGATTTCCCATCTATGAAGGTAGGGGAAAGAGGAGGCAAACGCTTAATTCATTCACGCTTATTTGATGAGTGGCTGGCTAAACGATGCCAGGCAAGAATCGGGGAATAGGGAGGTGAAAGCCACGATGCGTGCGATGACATATAAAGAAAAACGGGAGCTTAGACGTGCTGCTATGGCTCCACAATTAGCTGATATTGTAGAGGGCTTTATTGTTGAACTGCACCCCCAAAATTGGACACAATTTTTGGAGGTGTAGTTTTTCTATGTCAAAATATTCTCAAAAAACTAAAGATCAAGCTCTTTATCTATTTAAAATCGGATTTGGTATACATTCTGTAGCAAACCAATTAAATATATCAAGACACACAATAAAAAACTGGTTATTCAAATACAAAAATAATAGTTCTTTATCTAAAAAAATGAATAGACGTATATTTTCAGCAGAATTTAAACGTAAAGTTATTGAAACTAGGTGGCAGAATAAGTTATCCTTTAAAGAAACAGCAGAATTATTTAATATAGATAATCCAAGTCTAATTGCAGCATGGAATAAGAAATATTTAGATGAAGGGTTTTTAGGATTGCAACCTAAGCCTAAAGGCAGGCCCCCTATGAAGACTAAAAAAGAAATAAATGTACAAGCAGATTCAACCCAAAAATCAGATAAAGAACGGATTAAAGAACTAGAAGCTGAAAATGCTCGATTAAAATATGAAATATCTTTTTACGACGACTTCATGAGAGAAATGCGTGAAATTGCTAAACCCAATAGAGCTGTAAAAAAAAGCACAAACAATTGCCATCGAAAGATTAAGAACAATATATCCCCTTCATTTTATGCTCGAGTACTTTGGCATTAGTCGTAGTACATATTATGCACGCTTAGCTAGCATAAAAAAGGGAGACAAATATGCAGAGGAACGAGAAGCTATTCGCACACTTGTAGCAATAAATAAAGGTCGTTATGGGTATCGCCGAATTACAATAGCATTGCATAAATTAGGCATTCATATAAACCATAAAGTTGTAATGCGTATTATGAAAGAAGAAAATTTAACATGTAAAGTTTGCCTAAAGAAATACCACTCATATAGAGGTACTGAAGGAAAGATTGCTCCCAATATTATTAAGCGAAACTTTACTGCAACAAAGCCAGATCAAAAATGGACTACAGATATTACAGAGTTTAACGTGTTTGGACGTAAGATTTATTTATCACCCATCTTAGATCTGTATAACGGTGAAATTGTATCCTACGAAATATCTGAGAGACCTGTATTAGCACAGGTATTATCTATGCTAGATAAAGCCTTTCAGGAAAGACCTAATAGCCAAGGATGTATACTGCACTCAGATCAAGGGTGGCAATATCAACATGCAGTGTATCAGGAGACACTAAAAAATCACGCTATCATCCAAAGCATGTCCCGTAAAGGAAATTGTTTAGATAATAGCGTGATGGAAAATTTCTTTGGCTTGTTGAAGTCAGAGTTGTTATATTTAGAAAAGTTTGCTTCCTATGAAGATTTTATCAGGAAATTAAAGGATTATATTATTTATTACAATACAAAACGCATTAAGCTCAAATTAAAAGGAATGAGTCCGGTAGAATACCGAACTCATTCTCAAAAAGTAGCTTAATTATATCTGTCCAAGAAAATAGGTGCAGATCAATGATGCGGGGGCTTTTTTATTTGTAAAAATCAAAATAAACAGTTGTTTTTTATTCACAATATAGGGTATAAAAGGTGTAACAAGGCGAGGAATCGAAAGGCTATATGGTGCCCCTTATTGGCCCTTTTAAAAATGTAGAGTTTAAATAATATAGTAATCGTGCAGAGTATTCAATATAAGCCCTCGATTCACCCAAATATATAAGGCCTTACAGATCATTGTAGATCTTTTTTCTATATCTGTATTGGCAATTGGCAGAATTTTATACTATATGTACAATCATAGTAATTAATAATATATATTGTTTTGGTATTGTTTTGGGAATGAGAGTGTTTTATGAAATTTAACTATGGCGATACATTGCGTATCCGAAATGAGTTATATACGATCCTAGGCAAAATTCGCTACATTGATATTCATGGGGCAATTTGGTATAAGTATAAGCTGGTCAAACATAAGAATAACGCAGAATTTTGGGTCCAATGGAATAAACGACGAGGTGCAGATCAGTTTACAAAGTTATGCGGTAAAGTGATGCCATCTGATATGAACGTAGTACATCACGGTTATCAGATGATTATAGGTACAAGAGGGGATGTAGATGTAGATATTGCGGCTGTAGCTCGTTATGAAGAGTATGAAGATGCTAATGGCACTCATATATTTATTGTTGAAAAAGGGGTTCATGCGACCGAGTATTCAAAAGGTATTTATGTTGATAAGGAATATGTATCTATTGAAAGTGATGCGGAGATAACTAAGCCTATTCTAGATAAAATGGATACCATTAAAAAGATGAGGTTTATAGGACCAATTATTTGGTTTCTGGCGAACTTACTAAACAATAAAAGGTAGTAACAATTTCCTGTTACTACCTTTTTGTTTGCTCTAGGATTTAGTTGTTAGTTGTTAACATTAGATGGTTGAGATTGTTCTAATTCTGCTTCTTTAGCATCTAATTCTTTTGCACCAAAGTGGGCAAGTACACAGAATGTAACGCAAAGAATACATGCTACTAATAAGAGATAGAAACCTGCATTCCAACCAAATTTATCTGCTAGTACACCAAATAATGTTGTACCAAGGTTTGCACCTACGATGTAGCTCATAAAGCCACGAAGGCCAACGGCAGAGCCTACAGCGAATGGAGGTACAATATCCATTGTTTGTACAGATGCTAAGAATTGAGGAATGTAGATTAGGCAACCTACGACAGCAGCAAAGAATGTAACCCACAAGAGGGATTCGCTTTGCCAGTAACCAAAGATACAGAAGAAGATAATGCTTACTGCAATAATTGCTGGTGGCATACGATAACCTTTAAAGAATTTATCAGAAATATAACCAGCAAAAATAGTGGAAGGGATAGCAGCCCATTCAAAGAATAAGAAAGCAATTGACATTTCTGCTTTGGAGAAGCCTTTTACTTGTAATAAATAGATAGGTAACCAAGTGAGCATACCAAAGCGAATCATATAAACGAATGTATCAACTAGAGACACATACCAAGCATTTTTATTTTTTAATACATATTGTACAAAAATTTGTCTTGTGCTTAGGTGCGGTGCCTCAGCACTTCTGTGTGCTTTATGAGATGTATCGGCAATGATTTCACTAGTTGGTGGTAAGCCTTCTCGTTCTGGACTTTCTTTAATCAAGAAGCAAATAATAACAGCTACTACAATCGCAATAATGGCAGGAATACCATAGCTGCCTAATTGCCAGTGATCAGTAGTGGTAAAGTATAACGCAGCAGCTACGATTGGTGCTACGATACCGCCACCAAGATTATGGGAGATATTCCAAATTGCCCCAAAGCGACCACGTTCTTGTTTTGGATACCATTTAGCAAGTGTGATGAAGGATGGGCCTACACCAAAGCCTTGGAAGAAACCATTAAGAACTACTAATACTAAGAAGAAAGCGAGGCTGTCGGCAAAGCTCATAAAAATATTGATAATTGCACAGCAAATAAGACCGAAAGCCATAAATTTTGCAGGACTTGCTTTGTCAGCAAGACTACTCATGAAGCCTTTACTTAGACCGTAGGCGATAAGCATACCACTAGATAGCAAACCGATTTCCGTTTTGCTCATGTGTAAGATATCTGATAAAAAATGAGTTGATAAGGCAAAGTTGTTACGAACGATATAGTACGCAGCGTAACCAATGAATACACCGGCTAGAGATTGAAATCTATATTTGTAATATAAATTCATAATCATATTCTGAGGAACCGATGATTTTGCCTCTTTTGGTTGTAGAAATGAAAACATAGTCATTACCTTTCTTTCATAATAACCAAATCCTAGTACACTGCTAATACTACCATTTGTATATAATTTATGTAAATGCTTATAATCAAATATGAATCATTTATATAGTTCTTTGTTACAGAAAAAATAAAATTTTTCTAAAATATTGACAAAGTTATTTTATAATTGTATATTAAAGGTGACATACTGGCGTGTCAAAAAGGGACTTAGAGAGAGTTTAGCCAGACTGACATACGATATAGTTCGAGAGTAACTATATACATAAAAAGGCATGCCGCTGAGAGACGAGAGAAGGGTGGTGTGCCTTTTTTGTGTACCTAGTTATTGTGAGTTGTAAAATATAAAATATTATTAAAATCATATTAACTAAATATGTAAGATATAGACTAAGATATTTTTATGTCATACAATATATTACAACTTTAGACTTAGGAGTCGATTATCAAATATCAAAAAGATAACTACCAATAAAGGATATATTATGAAATACTTACGTCGTGAACTTAATCAAGTGGAAAAAGAATACCTAAAACAATTTGGACAAGACTCCTTGGACCGTGTTGTTCTTCACGATCCAAATACAAAGGATAAACAAGAAGTACAAGATACGATTGATATTCTAAAAGAGGCTATGTCTAAGAATAAACCTCTAGAACAAATTCCAGAAGATATGTGGAAGATTATTGAGTTCTAGAGTATCTGTGTGGTTGTATGACATGTACGCCAGCCATTTTATATAGTTTATCTGTGGGAGAATTGAATGAAGTTAAAGAGAGTTGTATTGCTTGTGACCGCATTGCTTATTAACATAGGAATAACCAATGCTGAACAAATATTCATCCCATCTGTAGCAGCATCTTTGGGCACAAAGACTACTCAAGTTGATAGAACACAATCTCTAGAGGTTATGCCTTATATGGAAAGTAAAGTAACGGGTGAAACAGAATTATCTTATGCTGTTATGTCTCATGCTAAAAAAACATTCGATGAACAAATGGTGGAACATCGAGATGCAGAATCACGTATGCATGCTTATATTGACGAACATAATAGAAAAATAAGAAGTGCACCGCAACGAGACTTAATTAAAAATCCTTATTCCCGAGAAGAAATTGAAAAATAAATTGTAGATGCTCTTAATTTTAGGGAAAGCATTAAGTATCCTGTTAATGATAAGGAATATTACAATCATATAGATGTAGATAAATTGAATGATCTATCTGGTTTTCCAAAGAAAGTACCCTCCTTTGCTAAGCAGGTTGATATTCATTTGAAGCCGCCTAAAGCGATTGAAGATGGTCGCTACATTCAAGTTTCTTTCACAGGAAAACCATCAGAACTAAAACCTTATATTCAAGATGCAGAAAATCATGCTAAGGTTATTATTACTAAGGGTAAGGCAGATCACGTTTCTATTAAACCGTACGAAGATGTTAAGACGAAGTATAGAAAATATCTGTCTGCTATATTGCCAGAAGAATGGATTGAAGTAACTAATACATTCAACAATATGTATCAATATAAAGTGGCTTTAAGCAATGAGAATATTAAACGAGCGGTTGATCGTGAGGTTTCTAACCAAATGAACAATCAAATGTTTTTGGGTTTAGAGCAAGATACTAGTCAACTAAGTTCTGATAAAGTGTTATCCAATGATGAGAATAAGGCTTTACAGAAAAAATATTTAGGTTATTATTCGTATAAAGAATTAAAGAGACCATTTAACGCAGATTATACATTCTATATCTTTAAATTTGATTATTCATATAGTATGTTTACTGTTGCAGGAATGGCCGTTAGTCCAGAGCAAACTAGAGTAATCTATTTCTTACATACAACTCAATAAAATAAATGGCACATTGTTAAAAGAAGGCCCTTTCTGATAAGAGAAAGGGCTTCAATACAATGTGCCTTTTTTATGTACTTTTGTTATGGGTTATAGGTTATAGGTTATAGAGTTCAGGTTTGCGATCTCTGAAGATATTAATTTTGTTACGGATATCTTTGACTACGGTAAGGTCGATATCTACAGAAGAAATCCCTTCATTAGTATTCATTTCGAGCAGGTTGGTACCCCATGGATCATATACGGCAGAGTGGCCTGTGCTTTGAACGCGGCCTACTGTGCCACAGCCGTTTACGGCACAGACGAAGAGTTGGTTTTCAATAGCCCGCACTTCATTGAGTACTTGCCAGTGTCGTAGACGCATAGTAGGCCATTGAGCAGGTACGAATAATAATTCCGTGCCTGGTAATGCAGCCATTCTCACTAATTCAGGGAAACGGATGTCGTAACAGATAACAGTACTACAAGGAATCCCATCGAGTTCAAAATGGGTCGTATGAGTACCACTAACAAAGTATTTGTCTTCTTTGGCAGGGCTAAAGCCATGCATCTTGGAATATTCTCCTACAAGTTCACCGTTTCGGTTGTAAACATATGATGTATTAAATACGAGATTGTCTTTTGCAACTGCTACAGATCCGCCCACAATATTTACATTATGTTCTTTAGCGAATGCACTTAATAAGGCTTTTGTGCGGTCCCCATTTGTATCGGCGATATTGATTAAATCTGTAGATGGATAAAAGCCAGTGTTCCAAGTTTCAGGTAATACGATAATATCTGGACTTTCAGATAGAGATTGAGTCAATAATTCTTGAACGCGATTGTAGTTATATTCTACGTCGTTTACGTGGACATCCATTTGTATAAGAGTAAGGCGTTTTTTCATGGTAAATCCTCTGTGTATTTAAATAGTATAGTTTACACTATATAGTATATAATTAGAATATTAAAGCATTATTGAAAGTATTACAATATGACAATAGTAATAATTAAAATACTATTCTTTTATATGAATGGATATAGTGGATTTAGATAATACTAGATATACCAGCAATTATTGCTATAGGCATTCCAGATGAGGCTATGTATCCTAGACCTAGAAAATCGATTGAAGAGGTATTAGTAAAGCGTTAGTTTTTACTATTCTTCATAGAAATGTTATAATATTCTGTATATAATTGTGTTCTAATAGAGGAGGGCCTATGAAACGGATTCCATTGGTAACACTATTAGTTGTGGCATTGGCAATGGTTTTGGCAGGATGTGGACTGCTTTCACAAAAAACGGAACCTGCTAGTCCAACAGCGCCTGTAAAAGAAGTCAAAATGGTACATCCATCAGGTATTCCTGTTCTTATGTATCATAAAATTGGCGACGATAAAGATAATGATGCGGTTATTCGTGAGGATTTGTTCCGAGAGCAAATGAAATTCCTCAAAGATAATGGCTATAATCCTTTAACGATGGATCAACTATATGATTATGTCGTAAATGGTGCAGCAGTGCCTGAAAAACCTGTTGTGTTAACCTTCGATGATGGCTATGCAGATACGTATTCTATCGTATATCCAATCATGAAAGAGTATGGTTTTGCAGCTACTGTGTTTATCAATCCTGGCGATGTAGGCACTCGGTTAACTTGGGATCAAATTCGTGAAATGCATAAGAATGGTATCACCATTTCTAATCATGGGTTCCAACATATCGAAATGGGCCAATTGTCTGAAGCTAAACAAATAGAAAATATTACAAAGGCTCAAGAAGCCCTTGCTAAAGAAGTAGGTATCAAAGATAATCCTTGGTTCTGCTATCCTTATGGAGATAAAAATGAATTCACCGATGCTGCCACTAAAAAAGCGGGCATTAAAATGAGTATGGCTATGAAATCTGGTTGGGCTCATACTGGTGATAATCCATATAACATTTTGCGTGTTTGGGTTGGAAATGCCGTTGATATCAAGCATTTTGAAGAACGCATTAGCACCGAACATTTCACTGATTTATAAGGAGAGATACATTGTTCAAAAAGAATTGGGTAAAGTTCATCATCATGGTGTTCTTGTTTACCGTTGTGACCTCACCATTCGTGGTGCTCTTTGGACCATTTAATAATGTAAAGCGCGCTGTTATTGGTGCTATCTTACAATCTCGTCATCCTCATTACATTACGTGGCTATTTAATGAAGACGAATTGCAATCCATCTTAGGTACTGTTGGCGTTGTTAAAAGCCAAGATTTGTTCAAGTTTAATGCTCGTGAAGATAAGTCTTTAAATCTTGAAAAAATTCAGTCTGCTCGTTATGTAGGTTATATTCTTGAAATTCCAGATCCTCGTCGTATCCAAGTGGGTACCGCTGCTAATATTCAAGAAAAAGGTGATACTACGAGTAATATTGCGAAGATGAATAATGCGGTAGCCGCTATTAATGGCGGGGGATTCCATGATCCAAATGGTACTGGTACAGGCCGATTGCCTTATGGTTTTATCTTGCATGATGGTGATTATGTTATTGGTAAAGATGTAGGACCTGAAGAAGCCGTTGACTTTGTAGGCTTCTCTAAATCTGGTAACCTTATTGCCGGTAACTATGATAAAACTCAACTTGGGGATATGAAAGCCATGGAAGGTATTACCTTTGGCCCACCTCTTATCGTGGATGGTAAGAAGATGATTACAGAAGGTGATGGCGGTTGGGGTGTAGGTCCACGTACTGCTATTGGTCAAAAGAAAGATGGTACAGTACTGTTCCTTGTAATTGATGGTCGTCAACCAGGTTATTCTCTTGGTGCTACATTGCGTGACGTACAAGATATTTTATATGAAAAAGGTTGCTATATTGCAGCCAATTTAGATGGTGGTTCTAGTTCTACGCTATATCTTAACGGCAAAGTAGTGAACAAACCAGCCGATTTATTAGGGGAACGCATGATCCCAACGGCGTTTATCGTGAAATAGGAGGCCATATGAAACCTTTTACGCGTGTACTGAGCGCCTTTGCGGTAGGTATTCTTCTGCAAGGTGGGGTGTACCTATACCTTGATCAATATATGTTTGCACCAACTACAGATTTTAATGTCGCTGGTGCATCAAAAGATGATACTAAGAACTTCCCAGATGTAAAGGAAGGCACTAAATATGTATCTTATGACCGTCAATTTATGGCGGTTGTTACTGAAAGCTCTTTGAAAATTTACAAGGCTAATGAAAGTAAGCCTACAACGATTGATTTGAAGGGCCGTTCTATCAGTTACTTTAGTTGGATGCCTGACCGTAACTATGCCATCATGGGTCTATATGATTCTAGAGAGGTAGTTATGGCTCGTCTCAATGCAGATGATCCTGAACATGAAGTAGATACAAAACTTGATGATTTACCTCGTAACAGTAAAATTGTTGATGCTGCTTACTCTGAAGCAACGAATGTTGTTTACATGAAGGTGAAAGTTCAAGAAAATGCATACAGAATTTATCGTACCGATGCGAACTATGATACACGTCGTGTCTATATGCAAGCTACTGATATTGGGCATATTGGTGTATTCTATGATGAAGATAGATTCTTCTATGACAATGCTAAAACTGGCGATATTTTCATGTTTAACGGCATTGAAGGTGGCTGGCGTGTTATCAATCCACCAGGGCGTTTCCGTTTAATCGGTGTGGATATGGATAAAACTATCTATATTGCTCGTGTTGATGAGGATAACAATGCCTTAACTGTTTACACTGGTAAACTCGGTGTAGGCTTCAAACCAGTTTATAAATATAATCATCCTACTACATTCAACGAATTGACATTGTCCGATGTAAAAGACGTTATTAAGAATGGTAGTGATGAAACTACGAAGGTAACAGAAGATGATACATCTTCTAAATCTTCCAGTCGTGACAGTAAAAAGAAATCTTAAGAAAAAGCCTTTATAATGATTCATTATAAAGGCTTTATTCCTATACTCGTTTGTACTATAAGGATATCTATGAATATATTATTTGTACGACTCAGCTACATAGGTGATATTCTGCATGCCACACCGGCTGCGAGATGGATAAAAGAACATTATCCTGCGGCAAAGCTTCATTGGATTGTGACACCTAGCATGGTAGATCTTTTAAAGGGAAACCCCTATGTAGATGATATCATTCCTTGGGAACGGGATGAATACGAAGCACATTCTAAAAAACTACATATTTCTATGATGTGGCGCATGTGGTGGGAACTTAGAGCTAAGTTAAAACCATACAAATTTGATGTGGCTGTCGATGTACAAGGCCGACTTATAACGGGACTTGTTTTATTAGCCTCTGGTGCGCCTATTCGCCTTGGCCTTGGTGGTACAAAAGAGCTTAATTGGTTATTTACTAATTACAAAGCAAAACCTAGTATTGATCATGTTATCAAGCGTTATATAGAAGTAGCAGAATTACTGGATACAGCTGTTGCAGAGCATAGTGATTTAAACACATCTACTGTGGCTTCTGTTGATAACGTAAAACCTTGCATAGTTAATGGTCCAACCGGTAAAAAAATATACCACATGGATTTTTTTATACCCTCTAATGTATCTAATTGGGCGGAAGAACAGTGGTCATTAGTTAATTATGATTCATCCTTAAATCGTGGGGAGGTTGACAAGCCGTTACGTTTAGGTCTTGTACTAGGCACGTCTTGGACGACGAAAGAGTGGCCGCAGGAAAAATGGTATTCACTTATTAAATCACTAAGATATAGGGCTAATTTTGTTTGTTTAGGGGGGGCTAAAGAGGCTGATCAATACAAACCCTTGATGGATTCTTTAGCAGATGAAGGTTTTGATAAAATTATGCTGAATATGTTAGGGAAGACGACGCTTCAAGAGGTAGGAGCTTTAATTGAAAGTTGTGATGTAGTAGTGACAGCTGATACGGGTTCGTTACATATTGCATTAGCTTTAAATAAACCTGTGGTAGCTCTCTTTGGGCCTACTGACCCTAAGTTGTGGGGTCCATTAACTGGAAACTTTAAAATTCTTGTTAACGATGAATTAGATTGTTTAGGTTGCCGTAAACGACGCTGTCCTAAATCTGATCAATATTGTATGTCTGGTATTGACTCAGTGCGTGTAAAAAAGGCAATTTTTGAATTGATAGGAGATAAAAATGGCAAAGTTTAAAATTCAAAAAGGTTTATCCGATGCGGATATGATGAAAAACTTTAAAGATACTGAAAATTTTGAAGAGACTATGCTTGATATGGAGCGTTCTGCTAAGAAACCTGTAGTACATCAAAGTCCAAAACAAAAGGAAGATGCATTTTATCGTGAATTTCTTACTGATAAGGTAGAAACATTAATTGGTAAAATGTTGCTCGACATTAAGATGGAATACTTTAAAGAAGGCGAAGGAGCGTTTTCTATCCAAGTAAAACGAGATGGTAAGAATATTGTTCTTGAAACGGCACCTAAAAAGGTAAAGCCAGAAAAATAATTTTAACTAGGCTATATACAAAAATTACCTATAAAAGGTAAATCGTTTTGTATATTTATAAAAATGCTATGATGTATGTTTGTTATCAATAAAAGTGATAAAGTCATAAGCGCACCAAAAAAATCGAATTACTAGATTTATAAATACCGATATAGTTTGAGTTTTATTGAATAATAACTAAAAATTATTACGATATAAATTTTGGTTACTCATTAAAAATAGAAACTTCAAAGAAATGAATTTGATTAAAAATACACGTTAAACTCTAGCTTTTTCGCACTTTATTGTGATTTACATCACGGAAAAATCATAATTAGATACATAAAACCATGAGTAAATTGCATAATGTGGTTGTTGACAAAGAATTCTATAAGTAGTCTAATATAAGTATGTATTAACGATATATAGCATAGTTACTCGTGTAAGCAAGTGCTAAAAAAATCGTAAAAAAATAGGTATGAGATAGTTTTGTTGTGGATGTATAAAATTACATACCCAAACTATTTCGATTTGGAGGATTAACATGGCTAAAAAATTAAAACTTATGGACACCGTTCTTCGTGACGGTCATCAATCTATTTTGGCAACTCGTATGCGTTACGAACAAATGGAACCTGTACTTGGCCTATTAGATGAAATTGGTTATGAAGCTCTTGAATGTTGGGGCGGTGCTACTTATGATAGCTGCCTTCGTTTCTTGAACGAAGATCCTTGGGAACGCCTTCGTAAATTAAAAGCAAATGTAAAAAATACTCCATTACAAATGTTACTTCGTGGCCAAAACTTATTGGGCTACAAACATTACTCTGATGATGTAGTTGAAGCATTCTGTAAAGCTGCTGTTCGTAATGGTATCGACCGCATTCGTATTTTCGATGCATTAAATGATCCTCGTAACATGGAAGCTGCTATTAAATATTCTAAAAAAGCTGGCGCACATGTTCAATCCGCAATGGTATATACAATCTCCCCAGTACATACAACTGAAAGCTTCTTGAAAGTTGCTGAAAAATTGGTTGAAATGGGTACAGATTCTCTTTGCATTAAAGATATGTCCGGTTTGATGGCACCAAAAGACGCTTATGAAATGATTTCTACATTTAAAAAACGTTTTGGTGAATTGCCAATCGACTTGCACAGCCATTTCACATGTGGTCTTGCAACTACTACATACTGGGAAGCTGCTAAAGCTGGCGTAGATATCATCGATACTGCTATCTCTCCATTTGCTCATGCAACTAGCCAACCTGCTACTGAAACAATTATTGAAATGTTCAAAGGTACTGAATGGGATACTGGTTTAGATCTTGATAAATTTATTCCATTAGTTGAACACTTCCGTAAAGTAAAACAACAAATCGCTGAAGAATTCAACTTGAAACCAGCTAGCGATGTAATCCCAGCTGTTCGTCGTTACCAAATCCCAGGCGGTATGTTGTCCAATACTCAAAATCAATTGAATGAAATGGGTATGGGCGATCGCTTCTTCGACGTTATGGATGAAATGCCACGTGTACGTGCTGACTTGGGTTACCCTCCATTGGTAACTCCAACTTCTCAAATCGTAGGTACAATGGCTATGATGAACGTTATGATGGGCGACCGTTATAAAATGGTTCCTAACGAAGTTAAAGATCTTGTACGTGGTAAATATGGCGCATTGCCAGCACCAATTTCTGAAGAAATTCAAAAAACTATCATTGGTGATGAAGAACCTATTACTTGCCGTCCTGCAGATCTTATCGAACCTGAATTGGCAGGTTACACTGAAGATTTGAACTCCAAAGGTTACAGTGGCATTACTGAAGAAGACGTATTAACATACGCTATGTTCCCAGAAGTTGCTATTAACTTCTTCGAAGCTAACCGTCGTTAATCTAAAGATTAAAAGAGGATTCCTTAGGAATCCTCTTTTTTTGTTGTAATTAAATAAAATGGTATATGACACAAAAGATTTTATGCTTGGAGATATAATATTTTTATATTTAGATTATATAAAACTTATAGAGGACTCTGTAGAGTGTAGTAATAAACTTAATATATTATGTCCAAAAAATTACTTATATTGTAATATTATAATTTACACGGATGCGTGTAAATTATGTTTAAACTTGAAAAATACTAGATAATAAAAGGCTTAATAAACACCTTTAATATCTACTAATTATAAACTGATAATGAAGAAAATATGAAATATAAATCATTTTTTTGTGCTTTTTACTTGCTTTAAGTATTAAAAATAGCGTAAACTATAAGGAGTATCTGATATTTATGATATTGAGGTAACCCTGTGAATTTACAAATACGAATTTGGATATCCAATGTTGTGCTCTTTGTAGTACCTATTCTGATAGCAATTATATTGTTTTTGCTATACTTTACAGGTTTGCGCATATTGGCTAATGCCGGTTACTATTTGCGTATTGAGCAGGAACAACAGTTTAAAAGTGTCAGTCGAATCACTGAAACAATTACCTTTTATGGTTTAGAAAATAATTTAATAGATAACTTAGTAAAGCCTAGCTATAGCCTACTTGATCCGAAGGAAGTATACGTCGAGGTATTAGATCAAGGAAATCTAGTGTATAACTATGGTAATCCTCAAATTTATAGCGCTTCTGCTATTGTTGGTCTTATTGATGTAAACCCTGAACTACAAGGGATTGTATATCAGTCCAATAATACTTTTGTCTATGAAATGAGGAAATATGATGGACGCCATGCTTACGTATACCATATTGCTATAAAGAGAGCTACTCATGGTAGTGATAGCTTAATGGAATCAGTTTCTTTTTATATCATTGTAGTGGCTATATTACTCTTTATTGTTACCTTCTTTGCTATTAATCGATTCGTTACACGATTTATTATGATTCATGTTAAGAATATGACTAAATCATTAGAAATGGCGAATCGTCAGATTGAAATGGAACAGGAGCAACAGAAAGAGTTATTGGCGGGGATATCCCATGATATTAGAACGCCATTAACGGCTATTAAAGCTTATGCAGAAGGTGTTCGTGACGGTATTGCCCCAACAGAAGAGCAACAGAAACGATACATGGGAATCATTTTGAAACGGGCAAATGATTTAGATTCGATGTTAGAGGAGTTATTCCTTATTACGACATTAAATTATAAGAAGGAGTCACGTCCATCTGAAAGAATTGAGCTTGGTCAATATGTACGTGATTTTGTAGAGGATCATATAGCTCCTTATCAAACAAGAGGGCTTGAAATTAAGTTCCGTATAGCTGCAGAGAATGCTTTTATTAATGCAAATCCACAATTGTTACAACGTGTTTTACAAAATGTGTTGAATAATAGTGCTAAGTATAAAATGGCTGATTTAGGTCATTGTGTAATTGATGTGACTAGTGATGATGATTTTGTGTACTGTGTCATCAGCGATGATGGTCCAGGGGTACCACCAGAATCTCTAGAACGTCTGATGCGCCCATTCTACCGTGTAGATTCGTCTCGTACGAACCCACAAGAAGGTAGTGGTCTAGGATTGTCTATTATTCGTCGAATTATGGAAATCTTTGAAGGCCGAGTTGTGATTGAAAATGTAAGGCCACATGGTCTACGTATTATATTAGAATTTCCTAAACAAGGAGAAGAATCATGAGTGAACATATCTTAATTATTGAAGACGATTTGGATATTGCCAATATTGAACGTGACTATTTAATGGTGGCAGGTTACGATGTAACTATTATGACTAATGGTACAGAGGGTATCGAAGCTGCGTTGAATACTCCTGTAGACCTTATCATCCTTGACGTTATGTTACCTGAAATGGATGGTTTTGAAGTTTGTCGCCAAATTCGTGATAAGGTTCGCGTGCCAATTGTAATGGTAACGGCTCGTCTTGATGATATTGATAAAATCCGTGGCTTAGGTGTAGGTGCTGATGACTATATTGAAAAACCATTTTCTCCATCTGTATTGATTGCAAAAATTAAAGCTATGCTGGCACAATATAAACGTTTAACAGAACGTGATGCTATGGAGACTAATGCGATTCAATCCGGTGAAATTCGTCTTGATCCTAAGATGATGAAGGTTTGGGTAAACGAAAAAGAAGTTCACCTTAAAAAGAAAGAGTTCCAATTATTAGAATTTTTAATGCGTAATCGTGATATCGTATTTAGTAAAGAAGAGTTATATTCTCGTGTATGGGGACTTGATTCTTATGGTGACTATGCTACTGTAGCAGTACACATCAATCGTTTACGTGAAGAAATTGAAGATAATCCATCTGATAGTAAGCATATTATTACCGTATGGGGTGTAGGTTATAAATTTGTTTAATGATTGAAAAATGATTTCATTTTGAATTCACGTAATTGTTGGCTGTTGATAAAATATGTATTTATAGAGAGTTATTATATAGATATAATCAAAGATTTAAAAATTGTTTATATACTTCCTTTGATAGTTTAGATATTCCATGTATACTTATTTAAGTAAGGCTGATATTTAGTTCTAGATAAGAAATAACTAAACTTCTCTCTCTTAATAAGTTCTCTCTCAGCTTATCTAGATTACATATACTCTCTCTCAACAGTCCTTACACTCTCAAACTATATGCATAAAGGGCATTCCTAGCGACGGCTAGTGAATGCCCTTTATGTTTTTATGATAGCTTCATATAGAGAGCTTTTTATATCATGTCTCTCAGATTGAATTGTTCTTTAGAAACTATTGGAAACATATTATTTATAGAAATTATATTTTTATAATAGATGTAATAAATTGTTTTCTTGCATTGTAAAGTGTTGCGTACTATAATAGGTTCATCAAAAATCGATTTTATAAAATTGATTTTTGATGAAAGTACGTGTAATGCTATATTGCATTGCTATTAAAGTGTTTGTTCAATTACGATTAACACTTTCACTGATAATTAATATAGCGTTAAGATAGCCTTAAGAAGTGCTATAAGGAAATCATTAAGAAATGATATGAGGAGATACGCATGAATTTTTCAAAATATAAAAAATCAATTATTGCCTGTGTACTAGCTCTTGGTATTGGTGTAGGTGGTGGATACTATTTCTTTGGTAATCCTGTTACACATCAAACAACTGTGAAGGAGCAAACTAAACAAACTAAACCTATTACGGATACACGTAATACATACGTAGTTCAAGCGGCAAAAGAATCTGGCCCAGCTGTGGTAGGTATTACTACGCAAGTTTTTCAAAAGGATATTTTTAATCGCACTATCTATGCTGGTGAAGGTGTTGGTTCTGGTGTGCTCATAGATAATGAAGGGCATATTGTAACGAACAACCATGTTGTAGCAGGTGCTAAAAATGGTGAAGTTACCGTATCGCTTTCTGATGGCTCTACTGTAACAGGCACAGTTATTGGCACCGATTCACAAACGGACTTAGCTGTTGTTAAGATTAAACCGCCTAAAGATATTAAACCAATTAAAATTGGTGACTCCGATTCCTTGCAAGTAGGGGAACCGGCCATCGCTATTGGCAATCCACTAGGTCTTGAATTTAAAGGCTCTGTTACATCTGGTGTAATTAGTGCGTTAGCACGTACTATTGATGATCAGGGTCAACGATTCCCATTGATTCAAACTGATGCAGCTATTAATCCTGGTAACTCTGGTGGGGCCCTTATCAATGCAGATGGCGAGTTAATCGGTATTAATAGCTCTAAGATTTCTAAAGAAGGCGTTGAAGGTATGGGTTTTGCCATTCCAATTAACTCAGCCATGACAGTTGTAGATTCTATTATTAAAAATGGTAAGGTTGTACGCCCTTATATTGGTGTGTGGGCTGTAGATCGGCAAACAGCAGCACGTAACAATGTAAGTTATGAGGGAGATGGCCTTCTCATTGTTCAGCTTGATCAAAATGGTCCTGCTGCACAGGCTGGTTTAGTAGAAGGTGATACAATTGCTCAAATTGATGGAAAGGAAATTAGTACGTTGCTTGAATTAAAAGAGCAAATTGATGCTAAAAGCCCTGGAGATACAATTTTAGTATCTTATACTCATAATGGTAAAATGAAAAGCACACAGCTTAAATTAGGCCAAGCATCTTCGAATTAATCAGAGTATTAAATATATTAGTAGATTAAATTTAATTGAAATAAAAATCCTCATCTAAGATGAGGATTTTTTATTTCAGTTGAATTATTAGACTAGATTTGTGTAAAACCACTTGTAAAGCATATAAATTTTTAAAGTATTTTATATCTATAAATTCAGTAATTATCTATGTTTGTGATCGTTGGAATGTGTTAACTTTTATTTGGTAAAATATATTTTTAACAAGGTACCTTGTAATTCGAGGTACCTTGTGTTATTATGTATTTGTCAGTACATGATAGTGACCGTAAGAGAGCTTTCACATTGGCAGGCAAGCACGGCCTAAAGGGAGGAACTATGCAAGTTCAATTAAAAAAAGGTGTTATGGATATGCTGGTGCTAGCATTACTAACACAAACTGATCGCTATGGATATGAAATCGTAAGCACTATTTCAGAATATATTGAGATTTCTGAAGGAACTATATATCCATTATTTAATAGATTAAAAAAAGAAAAGTATGTTGAAACATATTTGAAGGAATCTTCCACAGGACCGTCTCGAAAATATTATCATATCACGGTTGATGGTCGTGCAGCATACAATAAGATGCGCCAAGAATGGGATGAATTCTCTGGTGTAATAAATATCTTGTTGAAAGGAGTAGACTATAATGAACAAAAATAACTTTTTAGAAGCACTGCGCAATATATTTAAGAAAGCGCGCGTTGCTGATGTAGAGAGTATTATAGAGGTCTATGAGGAACATTTTGCTGTAGGCTATGAAAAAGGTCTTACAGATAGTGAAATCATTAAATCTTTAGGAACTCCAGAAGAAATCTATAAATCCTATGTAGATGCAGGTATTATTACAGATACATTAGGCCAAGATGGCGGTGACAGTAAATCTGTTAATATGCAAGAAATTTATGCACGATTTGATGATTATAAAGAACGTTTATTACCACAATTACCAGGTATGGCTAAAAAAGCATCCAAAACATTGGTATCTATTGGAAGTGGTTTGTCATATATTGTAGGGGTTTTAATATTTATTATTACACCTGCCATCTTATATTTACTCGGAAGCTCATGGCAACCGTTTGAGAATGTAACGGCATTTCCTGCATTATCATTGCTAACTTTAGTTGCACTTGGTGGTGTAGGTCTCTTTGGGGGCCTTACATGTATCTTTATTGGTATTGAACTTCGTGGTGTACGCGAACGTTATTTCAGTAATGTAGATTAAGGAGGACCTATGAGACGAATTATAATTGCTGCCATTCTAACTGTAATCAGTGCTGTAGGGGTAGGTACATCCTTTGCTGTAAATGAT
>JAGZGB010000024.1 GCA_018367495.1 Veillonella sp.
CTGCTACGGCTGCACTTTCAAGAACAAACCACCATGCTAAGAAATAGCCAAATGCAGTCCAAATTGTACCAATAATAAGAGCAATCAAAATGCGTGTAACGGATGCTGTCGGCTTTGTAATGGATGGAGGCAAGTAACCTGCTGTCATACCACCTACAATAAAACCTGCAATACCTTTAATAAAGAAAGAGAATATAATGTATTGCGTATGTCCACCAAAAAGATCAAATAATGCGGAACCAATAGCAGCACCTAAACCACCATATAAACCACCAAAGAGAATAGATGTGGTAAAGAGAGCAGCGGAACCTAAATGAACCATGGCCCCACCTGGTATTTCAATGCGAATCGTTGTTGCTACTGCACATAGGGCAGCAATAAATCCAATATATACAATATCGCGCGTGTTTAATTTCATAATCTAGCTCCTCTCTTTTAGCTGAATAACTATATTTAGTATAACAAATCTCACTCAGTCTAAAAACACCGATTTCACAGGAATTAAATAATAAAGCACCTATACCATGGTATAGATGCTTTATAAACTTTAATCAACTCTATCAAATATTATATGTTATGAGATACAAGTTAAATTAAATCTTAGCTTGTTTCAAACGTAAAGAGTTACTTACAACTGTTACTGAGCTAAATGCCATTGCTGTACCTGCAATCATAGGATTTAATGCACCGATAGCAGCCAATGGAATACCAATGCAGTTAAAGATTAATGCCCAGAATAGATTTTGTTTAATATTAGTCATAGTCTTACGACTGAGGCGTACTGCTTGTACTAATGTGTGTAAATCATTTCTTACAAGAACGATATCTGCTGCCTCTACGGCAATATCTGTACCACTACCGATAGCAAAACCAATATCTGCCGTTACAAGAGCTGGTGCATCATTGATACCATCACCAACCATGCCCACTACCAAACCTTTATCTTGTAACTCTTTTACCTTGCTAGCTTTATCTTGAGGCAAGACTTCTGCAATAACGTGAGTAATACCTGCTTGTTTAGCAATATATTGAGCTGTACGACGATTATCACCGGTAAGCATCCACACATCGATACCTTGAGACTGTAATTCTTTTACAACCTCAATAGTTTCAGGACGTAATTCATCTTCTACAGCCCATAATGCACTGATGACACCATCTACAGCGAGAACAGACACGGAAGCACCTTGTTCTTCATAGTGTAGAATATCATCTTGTACTTTACTTAAATCATAGCCTAATTCAGACATCCACCGACTATGACCAAGTTGTACAGATACACCTTGATAAGCACCTTGCAAACCTTTACCAGGAACATCACCAAAGCTTTCTAGTTCTATAGCTTTACCTTTATAACCATGATCTTCGCCATAATAAACCATGGCCTTAGCAATTGGATGAGATGTACCACTTTCAAGGGCCATCATAAGGGACATATTTCTACTTTCATCACCATTATAGTTTTTGAAAGCCGTTACATCGAGAACACCTTGTGTAAGAGTGCCAGTTTTATCCATAACGATGGCATCGAGTTTACCAGCTTTTTCAAGATATTCCGCACTCTTGATGAGAACACCATGCTCCGCACCTACCCCAGAGCCTACCATAATAGATGTTGGTGTAGCGAGCCCCAGTGCACAAGGACAAGCGATAACAAGCACTGCTGTAGCATTAATAAGAGCTACATTAACAGAATCGCCTACAATAAAATACCATACAAGGCCAGTCAATACAGCGAGGCCAATAACGGTAGGCACAAAATATTGAGCAACGATATCTGCAATACGTTGAATACTTGCTTTAGAGGTTTGAGCTTCCTCTACGACTTTAATAATTTGAGAGAGCATTGTATCGGAGCCGATACGTTTTGCTTCCATTGTGAAAGCACCACTCAAGTTAATAGTCGCCCCGATAACATCAGATCCCACTTGTTTTTCTACAGGCAAGCTTTCACCGGTAAGCATAGCTTCGTCTACAGTAGTATAGCCTTCAGTAATAGTACCATCGACTGGAATTTTTTCACCTGCCCGAACTTGTAAGATATCACCTGCTACAACCTTAGATGTAGGAATATCTACGAACTCACCATCACGCAATACATGGGCTGTTGCTGGTTGCAAAGCAATCAATTTTTGAAGTGCTTCAGAGGTACGCCCCTTAGCAATTTCTTCTAACAGCTTGCCAAGAAGAATAAATGTAATGAGCCAAGCAGAGGTTTCAAAGTAAATGCCCTGAGGCCCAAGTTCTGGATGGAACTGCCAATTATAAATACTGAATAGATAAGCAACAGTCGTACCCATTACAACGAGAACATCCATGGTAAGGGCACCATTCTTCACCGCACTCCACGCACTCTTATAAAACATAAGACCCGGACCGAACTGAGCAATGGTAGCAAGAATGAACTCTACCCATACTGGCAACGCTTGAATGCCAAAGCGATGTAATGTCATATTAATCATCATCGGTACAGCCATACAAGCAGCAATGATAAGACGTGTAATATGAGGTTTTAAATTAACCTTTTCTATTTCTTGTTTTGTTTCATCTGCCTCTGCAGCGCCGAAACCAATATTCGTAATGGCATCAATAATTTGTTGTCCTTCTACATTAGAGCCGTCTTTATATTCAACACTGCCCTTACGAGTGAGTAGATTAACCTTTACAGATTCTACGCCTTCAATCTTGGAAACAACATTTTCAACCCGTTTTACACAAGCAGCACAGTGCATACCTGTAATATCAAACTCTTGTTTCTTCTTGCTCATAGTGTCACTTCTTTCTACCTGAATCTTCAAAAATATGCGTTCATATATATCCATGTAAATTACAACCTAATAACAGATATATCATACATCGCTAACAAAGTATTTTATAAACAAATATCATCTAATTTATAAACACTTTTACATGAGTATTCATTCATACATCTACAATCAATAATAACATAAATTCTCATTAAGTCAATATCCTACCAAATATAGAGGTCTATTCCGTTTTTCCAAGGGAATAAACCTTTTAGCACCTATACATCGAATGAAAAAATAGATTATAATAAAGTGATGATGAATAAACATAAACGTTGATTCAAAAGGAGGTGAATCTATGTGTGAATCAATAAGCCCTATAGTAGAATTTACTTCAATATCGAAGGAATTTCGCCATGAATATGTTGTTGAGAAATCACGTTTTATCACAACAATATGCCCTTGTTCTACGGAAGAAGAGGCACAAGCTTTTATTAACCGCATCAACAAAGAATATTGGGATGCACGCCATAATTGTACAGCCTTTGCATTAGGACCAAAACAAGAACAACAACGGTCTTCTGACAATGGAGAGCCATCTGGTACCGCGGGAAAACCTATGTTAGAAGTACTCAAAAAAACCGGTATTACCAACGTAGCTGTCGTAGTAACGCGCTATTTTGGAGGTATCAAACTAGGCGCAGGTGGTTTGATTCGCGCATACTCACACTCCGTTGCAGAAACCTTACGTCTTGCCCCTAAAGAACTACACACAACACGAACACAACTGCAAGCAACCATAGACTATTCACTATATGGTGCGGTAGAAAGATATGTGCAAGATCAAAAACTACATTATGAAGCAAGCTTTGGCGAACACGTGGATATAACTCTCCTTATACCACCTACTGATGTAGATCACATACAAAAAGAGCTCCAAGACATGAGTCATGGAGCTGCTACTTGTACTATATTAAATTCTATTGAAGTGGTACTACCACTAGATATATAATCTAGCCAGTATTTACCAAGCAATTAATTGTCGCTATGAACTAATCCACTTACACCTTGACCAAGTTCATGACGTTTTTCTGTAGTTAAAGGATGAGGCCACACGCGTTCTAATTGTTTTTTACGACTAAGACCTGTATTATGTGCAGTCATTAATCTACGTGCTTCCCAGTTACGAATTGCTTTGCTTAATGTTCTTTTTACTACGCCCATGATAGTACCTACTTTCTTAATCACTGTTATTATATTAATAATTGTAATAAGAATAGAAAGTTTATTTTAAACACATTTCTCTTTCTCTTACCTTTATTAATATAGTATATATACTATTCGATCAAATGTGAAATTACTGTTACTTAGTTCGTTATAAATTTTATTTATCTTATTTTGTGTATAATAGGGAGATTCTATGGATACATCTTACTACCACAATTTTATTACCCTCGTTCAAACGGGCAATATGACGCAGGCCGCAGAGATTCTTCATATTACACAACCGGCTTTAAGTAAACAATTAAAATATTTAGAAGCTGAATTTGGAGCTCAACTCATCAATATCAAGCGCGGTCAACGAGGTTCAAATTTACAACTGACTGACGCTGGTAAGATTTTTTATGAAAAAGCTCAACAATTATGCTCTATTGAAGAATCTACATATAATGCCGTACAACAGTTAAATTCACGCATTGAAGGCACATTGCGAATTGCCACTTCTGCGTCTCGTTCCACACCAATCGTACAACAATATTTACCAGCCTTTTCCATGAAATACCCATCAGTACATTTCGAAATCTATGAAGGATTAATGACTAATGTGGTAAATCAACTTATTAATGGTAATGCTGAACTAGGAATTGCAAATATCCAAATGGTAGATACTGACAAATTTGATATTCTCCTTACCCAAGAAGAACACCTATATGCTATTTTCCGTCGTGACGTATTCTGGATAGATCGTGAACATGATACTATCACTTGGGATGATATCAAAAAGTGTCCATTATCCCTATCTGGTGGCTCTGTAAGAATGATAATGCAATCTAGCTTAACAGATATGGATCAACTGAATGCGGTCGCTATTACTACAACTAAGAGTTCTGCCATCGAATGGGCATCCTCTGGTAGAACCGTATCTTTAGTTCCTATGGATGGCAAAGAGCTCATTAATCATCGTAAAATGGCCCGTATTAAATTACCGGAATTCTCAGGAGATTTCAAAAAAGCATTTATTACCCTCAAAGGCCATGCTTTATCTCCAGTAGCACAGCAATTTATTGATTTCTATAAAGCATACGTATAATTAAAGTTCTACATATGATTACTATTATGATATCAACAGTTTCCACGATTGGCACCCACGCTATGTTATATACCAATACAATACATAAGAAAAGACCTGGTACATTATGTACTAGGTCTTTTCTTTATCATCTTAATATGTATGGTAAGCCATCTAATATGCACAAGTAAACTTTTAATCGTTACATTTACTAGCTACAAACTATTACTACCCTTGATGTACAGCACCTACTATATCAGTAATACTATTAAGATTATATTGTTCCACATAATCGCCCATTTCACGAGCAATACGAGAAATCGCCGTCGGATCCACCATTGTAGCAACCCCAACTTGAACGGCTTGTGCACCAGCCATCATAAATTCAATTGCATCAGTGCCTGTCATAATGCCACCAAGACCCATAATAGGAATATCGACCCCTTTATACACTTGGTGCACCATGCGGAGCGCAACCGGTTTAACAGCTGGTCCAGATAAACCACCATAAATATTACCCAATACAGGTTTACGACGATGGATATCGATAGCCATACCAAGAATGGTATTAATGAGACTGACCCCATCACCGCCACCAGCTTCTACAGCTTTTGCGATTTCCACAATATCCGTAACATTTGGTGAAAGTTTTACAATAACAGGTTTATCTGTTACTTTACGAACCGCTTTTGTTACCTGTTCTACTACCTTTAGATCTATACCAAAAGCCATGCCTTCACAGGCAACATTTGGACAAGATACATTAACTTCAAGGCCTGCAATACCATCTACAGATAGGGTTTCTGCCATCCACGCAAATTCCTCTACCGTACCAGCAGACATATTCGCTAGCAATGGTACATCATATTTCTTGAGGTCTGGCAAAATATCTGTAACAAAGTGTTCTGCCCCTGGATTTTCAAGTCCAATACAGTTTAATACACCAGATGGTGTTTCTGCAATACGAGTTCCTGGATTACCATGACGACCTTTAGGCGTTAATCCCTTTACAGAAATAGCACCTACTTCATTACTAAGGTCTAAATAACCAGCATACTCAGGACCATTACCAAAGGTACCCGATGCAGCGATAATAGGATTTTTCATCTTAATCCCGCAATAATTTACAGCAAGCTTTGGATTAGGCGTAACGGTGTTATTTAAATCGCGTTCACTCATTAAAAGAACACCTCCTCAGCTGAGAATACAGGACCATCTTTACAAACTTTATAACGTTTGCCACCAGCACCATCACAAGCGCAGCCTAAGCAACCGCCTGTACCACATCCCATGCGTTCTTCAAGAGATACTTGGCATGGTACATTGAGCTCTTTAGCAACTTGTGCGACCCCCTTCATCATCGGTGTAGGACCACAAGTCATAACAGATGTGAACGTATTAGCGTTAATAAGTGCGGGCATGATCGCTGTAGGGAAACCTTTTGTACCTACACTACCATCATCAGTAGTGATATGCACCTCTACAGACATATCTTTGAATAAGTCTGCCCAGAAGGTTTCACTTTCATTTCTAAAGCCCAAAATAACTTGTGCTTCTTCACCGTTTTGCAAGTGAGACGCGATACATAGCATCGGTGCAATACCAACGCCACCACCAACGAGTAGCATATTATTAGATGTTACAAATGGTTCACCCAAAGGTCCTAAACAATCTAATGTATCACCAGGCACGAGACGTGTCATAATTTCAGTCCCCTTGCCTACGACGCGATACAAAAGGGTAATAGTCCCCTTTTGTGCATCGAATCCAGCATAGCTGATAGGGCGACGCAATAATGGCGCCGTAGAGTTCGCTACGCGAACATTACAAAACTGACCTACCTTTGCTTCTGCTGCCTGTTTTGGTGCATGAATATCCATAATCCACACATCAGAGCCTATTTGCTCATTGCGAACGACTTCGCCCTGTTCTACATAGCCACTCATGGTTTTACTCCAATTCAAAATCTTGTAATGCTTCTACATTGTAGTTCGCATCATCTTTACGGTTTGCTACAACGCGCAATACTTCACGAGCTGTATCAAGACTTGTTAAGCATGGTGTACCCATTTCTACAGCAAGACGACGCAATTGGAAACCTTCACGTTCAGGACGTTTACCTGCAGTCAATGTATTAAGTACAAGATCAACTTTGTCTTGACGAATGTGGTCAGCACAGTTGTCATCACCTTCAGAGATTTTGTTAACTACCTTGCAGTCAACGCCATGTTCTTTGAAGTATTTACCAGTACCACCAGTTGCTTCAATGTGATAGCCCAATTCAATAAAGCCTTTTGCTAATTGACTAGCTTCCTCTTTATCGCGATCTGCAACAGTCATAAGGATTGTACCATCTTCTGGGATACGCATGTTAGCACCATTGATTGCTTTAAACAAAGCTTCAGAATATGTGCGACCAATACCCATAACTTCACCAGTAGATTTCATTTCTGGTCCAAGAGCAATTTCTACAAGGCCCATTTTGGAGAAAGAGAATACAGGTGCTTTTACAGCTACATATGGTTTGTTAGGTACAAGACCAAGTGGCAAGCCTAATTCTTTTAAGCTTTCACCAAGGGCAATTCGTGTTGCACATTCAACCATATTGATACCTGTAACCTTAGAAATGAATGGTACAGTACGGCTAGAACGTGGGTTAACTTCGATAACATTAAGTTCCCCATCAGCCACGATATATTGAATATTAAGAACACCTTTAACATTAAGGCCAATTGCAATACGGCGTGTATAATCAACAATTTGATCGATAATTTCTTGACTTAAATGTTGCGCTGGATAAACGGCCATGGAGTCACCAGAGTGAACACCGGCGCGTTCGATTTGTTCCATAATGCCAGGGATACAAACATCAGTACCATCGGAAATAGCGTCAACCTCTACCTCCATACCAACCATGTAACGGTCGATAAGTACTGGATGTTCCTTAGATGCTACTACGGCTTCCTTCATGTATACATCGAGTTCTTTATCGTTGTATACGATTTCCATAGCACGACCGCCCAATACATAAGAAGGACGAACGATTAATGGATATTTTAAGTTTTTAGCAGCCGCTTGCGCTTCTTCATCAGAAGTTACAAGAGCACCTACAGGACGAGGAATACCAAGTTTTGCCAATAATTCATCAAAACGTTCACGGTCTTCTGCCATGTCAATGCTATCTACGGATGTGCCAAGAATTTTTACACCGCTCTTAGCCAATGGACCCGCTAAGTTGATAGCTGTTTGACCACCAAATTGAGCAATAACACCAGCTGGTTTTTCTTTATCAATGATTTCCATTACATCGTCCACAGTTAATGGTTCGAAGTACAAGGAATCAGAAATATCAAAGTCTGTGGACACTGTTTCTGGGTTATTGTTGATCATAATGGATTGGTAACCCGCTTTACGAAGTGCCCAAGAGGAATGTACAGAGCAGTAGTCAAACTCTACACCTTGGCCGATACGAATTGGACCGGAACCAAGTACTACAACGGATTTTTCACCTAATGGTTTAACTTCGTCTTCTTGTGCATAAGCACTATAATAGTATGGTGTTTTAGATTCGAATTCTGCAGCACATGTATCTACATATTTATATGTTGGAAGAATATTCCATTCTTTGCGTTTTGCACGAACGTCTTCTACAGTTGTATTAGCATAACGAGCAATAACAGAATCAGTAAAGGAATAACGTTTTGCTTTGCGCAATACCTCTTCTGTTAAGCCATGTTCTGCCAATGCTTTTTCAACATTAACAATATTTTTGATTTTTTCAATAAAGAATGTATCAATTTTTGTAATGTAATGGATTTTTTCTACACTAATACCCTTGCGAAGTGCTTCTGCTACAACATAGATACGTTCATCATCTACTAAGTGTAAACGTTCAATCAATTGTTCCATGGACTCATGAGCGATTTTCTTAAGCTCAATATGATCTAAACCAATTTCCAAAGAACGAATTGCTTTGAGCAAAGACCCTTCTAAAGAACGGTCGATAGCCATAACTTCACCAGTAGCCTTCATTTGAGTGCCCAATGTACGGTCAGCCAAATTGAATTTTTCAAATGGCCAACGTGGGAACTTAGTTACTACATAGTCAAGTGTCGGTTCGAAGCAAGCTTTTGTTTCACCAGTTACAGCATTTGTTATTTGGTCTAATGTCATACCTACTGCAATTTTTGCAGCTACCTTTGCAATTGGATAACCAGTTGCTTTAGATGCTAATGCAGAAGAACGAGATACACGAGGATTTACTTCGATAACGATATATTCATTGCTATCTGGATTCAATGCATATTGTACGTTACAACCACCTTCGATTTTCAAGTACCGAATGATATCAACAGATGCCGTACGAAGCATTTGGTATTGAATATCGTTCAATGTTTGGCTTGGAGCTACAACGATAGAGTCACCAGTATGTACACCTACAGGATCGATATTCTCCATGTTACATACGATGATACAGTTATCTGCACTATCGCGCATGACTTCGTATTCGATTTCTTTCCAACCTGCCACAGAACGTTCTGCCAAGATTTGGTGGATTGGTGAAAGTTTTAAACCACGACGAGTGATTTCATACATTTCATCTTCGTTATGTGCAATACCACCACCAGTACCGCCCAATGTGTATGCAGGGCGAATGATAATAGGATAACCGATACGATTTGCGAAAGCTACAGCTTCTTCAAGGTCATTGAAGATATCAGATTCAGGAACTGGTTGATTGATTTCCTTCATTGCTTCCTTGAAGAGTTCACGGTCTTCTGCATGTTTAATAGCTTCTAGTGTTGTACCAAGCAATTTAACACCATACTCTTCGAGTACACCTGCTTCGGATAATTGAACGGCCATATTTAGACCTACTTGGCCACCCAATGTTGCCAATAAGCCCCAAGGGCGTTCTTTTTTAATAACTTCTGTTACGAATTCAAGGCTAATAGGTTCTACATATACACGGTCTGCAATATCTGTATCTGTCATGATTGTTGCAGGGTTAGAGTTAACCAATACTACCTTGTAGCCTTCTTCACGAAGGGAACGGCACGCTTGTGTACCAGCATAGTCAAACTCTGCTGCTTGGCCGATAATAATTGGACCAGAACCAATTACGAGTACTTTTTTTGCTTCTGTGGTCATATTATTTTCCCTTTCTCATCAAGTCTTCAAATTCATCAAACAAATATAGGTTATCAGTAGGTCCAGGGGACGCTTCTGGGTGATACTGTACGGAGAAGATTGGCAACTCTTTGTGGCGCATACCTTCCACAGTACCATCATTTACACTACGATGTGTAATTTCTACAAAGTCTGGCAAGGAAGTATCATCTACTGCATAGCCATGGTTTTGAGATGTAATATATACACGGCCTGTACGTAAATCTTGTACTGGATGATTAGAGCCACGGTGACCAAACTTCAATTTAAATGTTGTACCACCATAAGCTTGCGCCAATACTTGATGACCCATGCAAATGCCGAAGATTGGTTTTTTGCCGAACAATTTTTTTATCTCTTCTACGGCATAGCCAAGATCTTGAGGGTCTCCAGGGCCATTGGATAAGAATACACCATCTGGATTTGCTGCTAACACATCTTCAGCTTTAGCATCTGCAGGGAACACAGTCAAACGGCAACCAGCAGCTTCTAAAGAGCGAAGGATATTTTCCTTTACACCATAGTCCATTACAGCTACATGGAACTCAGCATTTTTATCGCCACGCATACCTTGCCATTTTGTAGTTACACGCATAACTTGATCTGTTGGCAAGTCTTGTTTAAATAATTTTTGAATATCTTCCATAGGGTAGTCAGAACGTACAAGTACACCTTTCATTACACCATGGTTACGAATAACACGTGTAATAGCACGTGTATCTACATCATAAAGGCAAGGGATGCCGTGTAAACGAAGATACTCGCTAAATAGGCCTTCATTTTGCCAGTTAGATGGAAAATCACACAATTCGCCTACGATAAACCCCTTACAATATGGTTTAGGACCTTGAGTAATAGCATTTAATGTACCATAGTTACCAACCAATGGATATGTTAATGTAATAATTTGATCCGCATAGGACGGGTCAGTCAAGATTTCCTGATACCCTGTCATACCTGTGTTAAATACAACTTCCCCTAATGTAGGAGCGCCACCTAATAAGGAACCTTCAAACACGGAACCATCTTCAAGAACTAACTTGCCTTTCATTATAAGACTACGCCCTCCTTCATAACTACTTTGCCATCAACTACTGTAAGTTTGGCCTTACCTGTAACAGTCATACCATCAAATGGACTGACTTTGCCTTTTGTATAGAATTTATTTCGATCTACTGTCCACTCTTCTGTTGTAGAGAATACAGTAATATCTGCTGGTTTACCAACCTCAAGAACACCTGCATCAAGGCGCATTAATTCAGCTGGACGTGTACTCATATGGTACACAACTTGGTCGATGCTAAGTTTATCAGGACCATACGCATTAGTAATAACCGCTGCTAAAGATGTTTCGAGACCACTGAAACCATTTGGTGCACAGCAGAACTCATGGTCTTTTTCTTCATACGCATGTGGTGCATGGTCTGTAATAATTGCATCAATTGTGCCATCTTTCAAGCCTTCTAATAATGCTTGGCGATGATCTTCGGATCGAATTGGAGGAGCCATTTTGAACGCTGGGTTATATTCGCGTAAATATTCATCTGTGAAAGATAAATGTTGACTTGTAACTTCACATGTTACATTAAGACCTTTTGCTTTTGCACGACGAACCATATCTACAGTATTTTTACTACTTACGTGAGCAATATGAATGTGACCACCTGTCATTTCAGACAACAAGATGTCACGAGCAACAGCCAAATCTTCAGCTACTGCAGGACGACCAATAACACCTAATTCATAAGAAACGATACCTTCATGCATATGACCATTTTTAGTCAATGTAATGTCTTCTGCATGGTCGATAACCATTTTATTGAACATGGAGGAGTATTCTAAGGCACGACGCATAAACGCAGCATTTTCTACATAGTGACCATCATCGGAGAAAGCTACTACACCGGCTTCTGCCATATCACCCATTTCAGCAAGTTCTTTGCCTTCAAGGCCTTTTGATACGGCACCAATAAATTCTACTTTTACAACACCTGTAAGCTCAGCCTGTTTTTGTAAGCCTCTTACAAGAGCAGCATTATCTACAACTGGATTTGTATTAGCCATAGTTACAACACGTGTGAAACCACCTGCTGCAGCCGCTTGTGTACCGGAGTGGAAGTCTTCTTTCGCCTCTTGGCCTGGTTCACGCAAATGTGTGTGAATATCGATAAGACCAGGTGCTACGATAAGACCTGTTGCATCATATACTTCAGCGCCTTCAGCACTTAAGTTTTGACCGATGGCTGCAACTTTACCATCTTTCACAAGAACGTCTGCTACTTCATGTTGTTGTTTTGCCGGATTAACTACCGTACCATTTTTAATAAGCAAGCTCACTACCGTCACCTCCATGAATTGTTAAGTACAATACAGCCATACGAACGGATACACCGTTTCGTACTTGTTCTTGAATTACGGATTGATCCCAGTAGGCTACATCTGGGGAAATTTCAAGGCCACGATTCATTGGGCCTGGATGCATAACCATAACATCATCTTTTGCTAGGCTTAATACATCTTTATTGATACCAAAGATACGCGCATATTCTCGATTTGTTGGATATAAAGCGGAGTGAATGCGTTCTAATTGAATACGAAGCACATTGACAACATCTGCATCCTTCACAGCTTCACGAACATCATGATGAATAGTAACACCCATTTTTTCAAGTTCAGGATAGAGCATCGTACGAGGACCAGCTAGATGAACATCAGCCCCCATTTTTGTAAGACCATAAATATCTGATCTTGCTACACGGCTATGCATAATATCGCCAACAATTACGACTTTTTTACCTTCTAGAGAGCCTTTTTGTTCAATAATAGAGAACATATCGAGCAATGCTTGAGTAGGATGTTCATGGGCACCATCGCCAGCATTGATGATGATAGGATCAACTGCTTTTGTTGCATATAATGGCGCACCTTCTGCACTGCTACGCATAACAATCGCATCAGTTCCCATATAGGACAAGGTTAACAAGGTATCGCGAAAGCTTTCACCCTTGCCCATAGAGGAACCACTTGGAGTAATATTGATTACATCAGCCCCTAAATATTTACCTGCTAATTCAAACGAACTACGCGTACGTGTACTAGGTTCCATGAATAGATTGATGATTGCCTTACCTTTTAAGTAAGGAATCTTTTTGTCATCAGACAAAACAACCTTTTTCATCTTTTTCGCCACATCAAGAATCAATTTAATTTCTTCAGGTGTAGCATGTTGTAATCCTAACAAATGTTTGCCATGCAAGCTCACTTGTCCCATGATTGCCTCCTAACTCATTTAACAAAAAAGACCTTTTGCCCAGGGCAAAAGGTCGCATAGTTTGCACAAAGAAGCCCTTGAGGGCGCTTCAACTATATGTCCTTTATCAGCCTCTCTGGACCAATTTAAAAGGTATTGTAAAATGCACTGGTCTCTCGTACCATTTCATTGCATTATCTTTATTTATTGTACTGAATCTACCCCTGAAAGTCAATGTAAAAGCAAAAGTTCATACGTATTTTAAAAAGAGGGCAAGCCCAATAAACTAGCTTGTCCTCTTTATACTTCGCCAATCATTTCCACTTAAGAAATCTATGATTAACTATAAATTATTTTTATTATTATAATCAAATTTTATCGCCCCATAGGGTTCAATTTTGGTGAATTTTGATCATCGCTTTGTTGGCCTTGCTGTGAATCAGGTGGTACTTGGCCTTGTTGATCATAGATCATTGGATTTTGCTGTGCAGGTTGTTGATTTTGTTGAGGTTGACGCTGATTACGACGACGTGTATTTTGAGATGCAGTCGGTCTAGGTTTAGTTAACTCATCAATAGATACAGCATTTGGAATAGTTACACTTGGTGTATCCTCATGTACATCATCAAGTTCACTGAAGGAAGGTCCAGTTTTAGCAGCTTGTTCAGCCTTACGTTCTGCTTCAATTTGTTGACGAGCAAGCTCTGCACGACGACGAGCATTTTCTTGTTGTTCTTTAACGCGTTGTATCGCTTCAGCTCGTTCTTTTGCTTTACGTTCAACTTCAGATTGTGCAAGAGCTTGTTGACGTGCTTCTTCCGCTTTACGTTCCGCTTCTAAATGAGCTTGATAACGTTCTTCAGCAATACGTTTTGCCTCTGCTGCTTGACGTTCAGCTTCTGCTCTTTCTGCAGCCAACCTAGCTTGCTCTGCTTTACGTGCCTCAGCAGCTACACGTGCTTCTTCTGCTTTGCGGGCTTCCTCTGCTCGATTAGCCTCTTCTATGCGACGAGCTTCCTCTGCTTTACGCAATTCTTCCTGATGTTTTGCTTCAGCCGCAACGCGTGCTTCTTCAGCTTTACGGGCAGCTTCAATTCTAACCTCTTCAGCTTTACGCGCTTCTTCTGCTCGTTTTGCTTCTGCTGCAACGCGAGCTTCCTCTGCTTTACGTGCCTCTTCTATACGAGCCTCTTCAGCCTTACGCGCCTCTTCTGCTCGGCGTGCTTCTTCTGCTTTTCTAGCTGCTTCAATACGTTGTGCTTCTAAGGCAGCTTTTGCCTCTGCCGCTTTACGAGCATCTTCTTGACGTTTCGCTTCTAACGCAGCCTTTTCAGCTGCACGTTGTGCTTCTAATGCCGCTTTTGCTTCTGCTGCTTTACGAGCTTCCTCGGCACGTCGTGCTTCTAATGCTTCTTGTTCTGCTTTTCGCTGTGCTTCTAAACGGGCCTTTTCTTCAGCAGCTAAGCGTTCTTCTTCAGCTTTTTTCGCCTCTAATGCTGCCTTTTCTGCTGCCCGTTGTGCTTCAAAACGAGCCTTAGCTTCTGCGGCTTGTCTAGCTTCTTCAGCTTTACGAGCAGCTTCAATGCGAGCAGCTCCAATTCTGCGTTCTTCTTCAGCCTTACGTGCTTCAGCTACTTTTCGATCAAGCTCAGCTTTTCTTTCAGCGTCCAATCGTTTAGCTTCTTCTGTTTGTCGCATCTCCTCAGCTTTTTTAGCTTCCAAGGCAGCTTTTTCTTTTGCAGCTTGTGCCTCTTGAGCCGCCTTCAATTCGGCCGCTTTGCGATCTGCCTCAGCTTTCTCTGCTAACTTGCGTTCCACTTCAGCATGTTTTGCTTCTGCTGCTTTACGCGCCAATTCTGCCTTTTCTGCTGCTACACGAGCTTCCTCAGCCTTCTTACGAGCTAACACTTCTTCTGCATCTTTTGCTTTTTTGAGCTGCCCCTCTTTTTTAGCATCTGCCACAGCTTTATTGCTCAATTTTTTTGTTTCTTCATGAGCAATTGTTTCTGCTTGTTTAGATGGAGTCATAGCCGATTTAGAACTATCTACAGTTCCTTTATTGGTATCTTTACCGTTTATAGGACCTACAGGGATTTGTGTGCCACTTTGAGTTGGGTGCCCTAAAGTGTCAGTTACATCTTTTGGTACATTGACCGCAATAGTCTGATGTTTTTGTGGATTTGCAAGAGATTCAGGAATCAATAAGAATCGAATCGGCAAATTAGATGCCCCAGCAGGCATAAAATTCAAGGTTAATAAATCCCCTGCATTATAATTCCCCATAAGACGACTATCTAATATAGTACCGTCCCCTAAGGCAGTGATGCCATCGGCACCACCAATATAATAGGTCCGTGTATCTGTTTGACCTCGACGTGCGCCTTGTTGATGAAGTGCTTTTACCGTAAAGGACCCTGAATATGGCCCTCCAAGAGGGTTAAAATACAATCTAAATGGTTCATTACCTTTGGTAGGAATTTTTAAAGTATATGAAACACCATAATTACCACGGTCACGAACAAATGCTTTATTTTGCATTTCATCTACACCATTGATAAACGCATCCTCTTTGTCATTACCAATTTCAACAAAGGCACCACCTAATGTAGTATCAAAAGGTGTGGTAACCTCCATATTACGTTTAGCCCCCGTATATGTACCGCGCAATTGGATTTCATCAATAGGTAAATTCTTAGCCCAATGAGATGCATCAATGGCATCCATCCCCATAGGCAACATCATAATACGGGCAAAGATTGGTGCCTCTGTTTTAATATCTACGATACCGGTAAATAATGCATCTTGATATACTGGTGTATTTTCCAAATCACTAAAGATTAATTGGCGCCCTTGTGGCGGAATACTTAGCGAATATAAAGGTCTCGCATTAGGACTTTCATCTAAAGGATGCTCTAAGTCCTTTCGGGATAAATCACGACCAGCCGCAAAATAATCTGGTGTAGCCACGGATTTTAACTGTCTCATCACATGAACAGTATTGGGATACGCCGTTTGATTCTCTAGTACGATAGCAATCTTATGGGGCTGATCCATTTCATTTACATGATAAAAATAGATACGTCCATTGCCATTAATTGTACCAGCGCTAAGCGTACCACCTACTGGTCCTACATATTCAGGACTGTCCGATAATAACAATGTATCGGTTTGAGATGATAAACTTGGTGGTAACGGAGAAAACTGAAAATATCCAATTGATTGTAAATCTATATCACGAGCCTCTACATGGCCTGTAAGAGCTGCCATGGCGGCCATCGCCGTAGCTACACAATATTTTGATTTATAAGAAAACATAAATTAATACCTCTATATTTCTTCAAGCCCCATCGGGTCATACGTAAGTGCTAATGCTTCGATTTTTTTTAAACGATGGCCAATACCCGACTTGGATAATTCGCCATCCATCAATTCTTCAAGCTCTTTCAAGCTCGCTTCTGGATTGTCCCATCTCAATCTAGCCACAATTCGTAATTTTTCAGGCAATTCGTCTATACCAATTTCTCTATCAATGATTCGAATCGCTTTTACCTGACGTACTGCAGCATCTACAACCTTTTGCAAATTAGCAGTCTCACAATTTACTTGTCGATTAATTTGATTACGTACGGTCTTCATAATGCGCACATTTTCAAACTCCATCAGTGCTGATTGTGCCCCCATAATTTGTAAGCAATCTGTTACTGCATCACCTTCTTTAAGGTATACCACATACTCTTCCTTTCGCTCAGTCAAGCCTGCATGAATGTGAAAGAGTCGTAACACATGGATAATTTCCTTAGCAAAATTTTCATTACCAGTCATAAACTCGAGATGATAGTCGCTTTGTGGTTTATTAACAGAGCCCCCACCTAAAAAGGCGCCCCGTAAAAAGGCCCGACGTGCCTCCATAGATTTAAGCCAACTGCGAGGAATTTGTTCAGTTACTGGCCATAAAGCAAGGTCTTCTAAAGCCTGTCGCCCTTCTATAGAGGGCTCCACCGATAAGGTGTACATATTTTTCTTACGCAAATTTAACCCTTGTCGTACTAATACATTGGTAGGTAATTCATATTGTTTTTTTAATATGCCTAACAATCGACGAGCTACTGCATTATTTGCAGTAGCTAATCTAATACCAACAGCACCTTTCATTCCCAGAATGATAGAACCACCCATGCGCAATAAACAAGACGCTTCAATTTTCATGGCCACATCTGTATCACTAGAGGATTCATATTGGCATAATTCATTTTTTACATCTTCAGCAAATGACATAGGTATCCCTTCTCATTAATGATCATCACGTTGGAGATAATACTCTAGGATATGTGGTTCAGTATCTGATTGCATAGCATGAACAATATCCATAATTACTTTACCTAGCCGCTCAGGATCATGAACTGCAGGCTTTTTCGGACTAATTAATGTAGCTCGAATCGTACGAATCCCTTTAGCTTGTAGCTTCTTAGTATCTAATGCCACCGGTTCAGAACCTACTGCACTATACTGCTCAACCATTTGAATTGGTAATGGACCATCATTAGCCAGTACGGTATCCACAATACCTTCACCACCATGAGCAATGAGAGCCTCTACATGATCACTTAACGTATAGCCTGTCGTTTCTCCAGGTTGAGTCATAACATTAGCAATGTAAATTTTATTGGCTTTACTTGCCCTTACATGAGAAGCTAGCTTATCAGTCAATAAATTAGGAATAATACTAGTATATAAACTACCAGGTCCAAAGATAATTACATCTGCTTCATCGATAGCACGCAAAGCAGCCCCCTCTGGTTTAGGCTGTGCAGGTTCACTATACATATGGCGAATACGTTTACCCGAATTAGGAATATTACTTTCACCTTCTACAGTAGTACCATCTGTCATCTCTGCTATCAACTTAACAAACTCTGTAGATGAAGGAATTACACGGCCTCGTACACGTAATAACTTGCTTGCCGCTTCAAGTGCTTCCTCCACATCGCCATCATATACTTGAGCCAATGCTGTAATAAAAAGATTACCAAAACTATGACCAGATAGTTCATTTTCCCCTTCAAAGCGATAACGGAAAAGATTTTCCATAACCCCTTCTTGTTCTGCTAATGCAACCAAGCAGTTCCTCAAATCACCAGGGGCAATCATTTTAAAGTCTTCACGTAAACGACCAGATGAACCACCATCATCAGCAACTGTAACAATAGCAGATAAATTAGATGTGTGAGTTTTCAATCCACGTAATAAATTAGAAAGCCCTGTACCACCGCCGATAACAACAATTTTAGGCCCTTTATCTAAGCGTATATTTTGGAAAATAATATCCGATACTTTACTATCAGGATTAGGTAATACAGCACGAATAATCGTTTTAACAACCTTACTAGTACCGATTAACATAAGAACGGCACCAATCGACAACATAACGGCACCCACAGCAATGAGTACATTATAATTGTAAAAGCCCGTCATATTATAGGAAAAGGCTAATACAATGTCTTCAAGAACAGCAAGCCATTGATAGTTAAACATCAAAGAAATGCCAATGATTAAAAGACCTACACCACAACTAAAGAGGGCAAGCCAACGTTTTATATTTAGGCCCGGAATAAGCCACCGAAACCATCTTTTTCGTAACATAAAGACCCCTATCTAGTTACCAAGTGTTTTAATCTCATGAGGATTATAATCTTCTTCTACATTGTTTTTCATCATATCACGATGTTCTACAGAAACACGATCCCCCTTTTCTAATAGATGAGAATATAATGCTTCTGCCATGGCCACAGATCTATGCATACCTCCAGTACAACCTACAGCCACGATAAATTGAGATTTTCCCTCTTGCTCATAATTAGGCACAAGAAAATCAATGGTATCAAAGTATCGTTTTTTAAATTCCTCTGTAACTTCAAAGGAATGAATGTATTCATTTACAGCTTTTACACGGCCTGTTTTATGCCGAAAATCTGGAATATAGAATGGATTTGGTAAAAATCGTACATCCCAAACCATATCAGCATCTAGGGGAATACCATATTTAAAGCCAAAGCTTACAACTGTAATAGACATGCCAAGGCCTTCATCCACCTGAGTAAAACGAGTTTTTAAATACTCTTTAAGACTGGCAGTTTTCATATTTGTTGTATCGATAATGAAGTCTGCTTTATGACGTACAGAATTTAAAATTTGGCGTTCCTCTTTTAATCCTGTAGTGATTAGTCCATCTGGAGCCAATGGATGGCTACGACGACTTTCTTTATATCGTCTAATTAAAGTCTCATCAGTAGCATCCATAAAGACGATTTCATAATTTACCTTCATTTCTCGTAAAGTTTCAAGAGAAGAAGAAAGGGCTTCAAAGAATTCACCACCGCGAATATCTACGACTAAAGCTACACGGTTTGTACGTTCTCCACCTTGTCGACAAATTTCACTTAGCTTAGGAATAAGTACAGGAGGAATATTATCTATACATAGATAGCCCATATCCTCTAATGCTTGTAGAACCTGAGTTTTGCCGGCACCAGACATACCTGTAACAATTAATAAACGAAATGCTTCCATAGTTTTACTCCATTATAAAAGATTCTTTTCTATCCAGTGAGCTACACCATCTTCATTATGATGACCACATACTTCATGAGCCACAGCTTTTACATGTTCCGTAGCATTTGAAACAGCTACCGAATATCCCGTTTCACTTAACATTGAAATATCATTTTCCGCATTACCAAAGGAAATTATATTTTCTAAATCAATATGATTATCTATAGCTAATCGGGCTAATGCACGCCCTTTTGATACATTCTGAGCAGTAATCTCAAGAAAATCACATTGGCTACGCACCAATGTAACCTGATTACCAACTAAAGGCGTTAAAATATCAATAATTCTATCAATTCCCGCGACCGTATCAATAGCAATAAGCTTATTAGGTTCAGAAGAAAGTGTATAGATTGCATCACCTAAAAATTCAGCTACAGCCCCAGTTTGATGTTCATAACGATCAGATTGCCAGTTTCTATGATGACATAGCAAATGATCATTCACATAAGCTTGTATATGCCAATTATATTGTTGACCGAGTTGAAAAATACGATGCACTACATCTATAGGAACTGTTTGTTCAAATAGCTTATGTCCCGTTTTCAACTCCTGAATTAATCCACCAGAAAACAGAATCATAGGAACATTGCCAAGGTGTAATGCGGCACCAATTGGTTTTGCTGTTTGAAACATACGACCTGTAGCAATAGTTATATGAACCCCCTTCTGCTGTAAACGATGTAATACATTCACTGTATACTCAGAAACAGTATTATCACTTCGTACCAAGGTTTCATCACAATCTATAGCCACCATTTTAATATGAGAAAAAGAAGGATTCATTCTTACCTCCTTTACAAGTAAATCTAATACTCTTTATTATACCATTTATATAGCTTATATAGATAGAAATATACAGTAATACATCACTATAAAATCGAATTTCAAAACACATGAGTCAACTTTATTAGTAACCAAATTTATTAGTAATAAATATTACATGAAATTACTCAGCATATTACTAAAATAGCATAAAAAAGGGTGTTCTATATCAATTTATTATAGGAATATATATTAACCACAAAAAAAGAGACTCCCGAAGGAGTCTCTTTTATATGGTTAACTATCAAATTAGAATTTGTAGTTAAGGTCTGCACGGTAGAAGTCGGAAAGATCGTTACCAGCTTGGTCTTTCCAGTCGAAGCCGTAGTTAGCAGACAAGCCAACGTTGTTTTGCAATGCATAGTTAACGGAAGCCATCCAACCTTTAGCATCTGTAGGGTAGATGTGGTTGTAAGTAGTATCAACGATAGGAGCATTAGTTTTAGCGTTGAAGTATTGGCCTTTAACATCCCAAGAACCTTTTTTAGCGATGTTATAGTTACCATAGCCAAGACCTGCAGTCCAAGCTTGAGAGTCGTCAACGTGGGAATCTTTCAACCATTCGCCACCAACCCAAACTTTGTCGAAGTTAGCATTAGCGTTGAAGCCGTAGATATTTTTGTAACCATTAGTGCTATCTTGGTTTACGCGATCGTAGAAACCACCAACCATAGTGTGTTTACCTACTTTACCGTTCAAGCCAAGGTAAGTGTTAGTTACGTTTTGATCTTTAGTCAAGCCAGCTGCTTCACCGGATACCATGTAACCGTAAGCTGCTTGAGCTTGGATTTTGTCGTTGCCAGCGTTCAATTGAGCACCGTCGAAAGTACCATCAAATGCTAAGCCGCCACCGATAACTTGGTTAAAACGACCAGCTTTCAAGGATACACGTTCGCCGAATTTATGGTTAACATAAGCGCGGTCGATTGTAGCGTTAGCATTACCATTAGTAGTGGAGTCACCCAATTCGAAGTTACCAGAAGTTACACGAACAACTGCGTCAGTACGATCGTTTACTTTTGCATTGAATTGTACACGTGCACGAGCATCGAATTTGGAGTCAGCATGTTCAGCATCACGGTAACGAAGACGAGCATCACCAGTAACTTTTACATTACCTACGCGGTCTTCCAAGCGAGCTACACGAACGCCCAAGTTGTTCAATTCATTGGAGAATTCGTCAGCCAAACGGTTAATCATAGCTTGTTGTTCAGCGTTAGCACGGTCTTGGTTAGCCATAGCTTTAGCTACCATTTGAGCCATTTCGTAACGAGTGATGTT
>JAGZGB010000183.1 GCA_018367495.1 Veillonella sp.
TAACGTGCCTGCTGCAATGAGTCGTGGCTGATTGAGCTTGTCTGAAATATACCCTAGCAATGGCTGTAGCAATGACGATAATGCCGTGTTCGCTAAGATGAGAAAACCTGCTTGCTCCAAGGACAGTCCATACGTATAGATAAACAGCGGCAATAATGCAGGTAGTACACTTTGGCATGAGTCATTAATCATGTGACTCAGCGTGATGAGATAAGGATAATACTTTTGCATAGTAAACCTCGTTGATTGATGATGTAGTATACAATATATTTATATTATATACTATATGTATATGAATATACGAAATATAAAATGGCACGACATATATTAGTATACCTTTATATGAAGTAGGTAGATCGTTCTACAAAAGAAAGAAGAATTGTAATGACGAAAGACGAATTCTGGGAAGCGATTAATACGGGTGGCAAAGTATATACATATAATGATGAAATTGATTTTTATGTAGTTTTTACCAATAGAGCATATGAAATTTATCTAGTTCCAGTTCCTGCTGATATAGATTCAGATGATTATCCGAAATACAAAACTTTCGATGAGATGTTAGATAAATCAATAATATTAGGAAAACCCCTTTTGGAGTGTTTGTCACAAATTGAGTGTTAAGGGAGAGTAAAATGTTATCTCTTGTATTAAAACAATTAAATGAAGAAATGGCTATATATGAATTTCATCCTAATGCTCATGTAGCATATGGCATAGTTGAATTAGACCGTAAAAGCAATGTGGCTACTGTTAAAGAACCACTTCAAGATAGTGAGTGGCATATAGTACATGCTTTAAATAAACTAGAGGAATATGGGAGCTTAAACTTATTCCCAAAAAAGGATACAATATATTGGTATTAAGAGTTATATATACTTAATGTCATTCTAGTAATACTTGTAACAAATTAAGGGATAAGATAGGCAGGGGAGAATATGAAGAAAAAGAAAGAGAAAATTCCAATGATGATTATTGATGATAGTCAGTATAAAGATGAGCCTGTAAACAGGAATCCTAATTCTACTGTTATAAAAATGACACCAGAAATTCAAAAAGAAAAAGATAGAATAGAAAAGAAGTACAAATTTTAATACTTTGTATGATGAATTTAAGTGATAGGAAAGAGGGGAAATATGAAGAAAACGAAAAAGAAAAAGAAGAAGGATGTTCCAATGTTGATTATTGATGATAGTCAGTATAAAGACGAACCGATTAATAGAGACCCTGATACTTCAATGGAGATAAGCGAAGAATTACAAGCTAAGTTAGACGAAATTAGAAGACAATTTAAGTTTTAAGCACATATCATAGTTGTATGTGCTTTTTATTTGCGCCTATACTTTTTTGTTTGATTATATCGTCTACAAGTAGGTTATAGGACAAATTCACTCAATAATATAAGAAAACCTAGATACAATCTGTGTTAGATGTATCTAGGTTTATCTATTATATCTCTATCATTATCATTTAAAAGAATGGCAGAGGAGGAGGGATTTGAACCCCCGCGCCGGTTGCCCGACCTACCGCATTTCGAGTGCGGACCCTTCAGCCTCTTGGGTACTCCTCCGTGCTTT
>JAGZGB010000184.1 GCA_018367495.1 Veillonella sp.
GAAGAATGGCATGAAGGTACTTCTCAAGGTAGGTGACCAAGAATTACCAGGTGAATTGACTTACGTAGATATTACTCAACCTGAAAATGTGCCAAGTGTTCTTGTGAAAGCCACTTTCAATAATGAGAAAGGCCTAATCAAGGCTGGTGAATTCTATACACTCGTTATTGAATCTAATGTGAAAGCCAAGATGCTGACCGTTCCAACTAAGGCGGTTCGGGAAAATCAAGATGGGAAATATGTATATGTATTGACTGAGAATAATACAGTTGATGTACGTGTTGTTGAGGTAGGCATCACAGAGGGCGATGATGTAGCTATTATTTCTGGCTTAAACGAAGGTGATAAGGTTATTACGACGGATGGCACCTTTGTGTTAGGTGAATTTGTAAAATTGTAATTATGAGACCTAAGATTTTAGTACTAGATTGTTAGCATTATGTTTAAATGTGATGGAATCAAAACTTTTACAGATTGTGAAAGTAACCTCAAAAGAGGAATCTGATAGGAGGGATTATTATTTTAGAATTTAAACGTTTTGAATTGAGAGATAAACCATTAATCGACAAATATTTTGAACAACATCATTATGAAGCATCCGATAATTGCTTTACTACATTGTTTATGTGGCAAGACCCGTACGGTATTCGCTGGGCTGAAGAGAATGGCGTATTGTACATCCAAGGTGGTGGCAAGCGTGAGCCATTCCTATTGCCTCCATTTGCTGGTAAAGATGCAAAGTTCCTTGATGGTTTGTTGCGTGCTAAAGAATGGTTCGTAGAAAATAAATTGCCGTTCCGTTTTAAAGGCGTTAGCAAAGATGTAAAAGAACGCATGGAAGACCTATGTCCTGGTCGCTATGCATTTACACCTGACCGCGACAACTACGAATACATTTACAAGTCCGAAGATCTTATCAACTTGTCTGGTAAGAAATTCCGTCAAAAGAAAAACCATTTAAATCAATTCCGCATGCAATATTCTAACTATGAATATGTGCCAATTACAGATGATATCATCCCATTATGTCGTGAAACGGCAGCATCTTGGGTAGAAACGCATCATGAAGAAGGTATCGAAGATGAATTGGTAGCCATCAATTTGTTGTTTGATAACTGGGATGTGTTGGGACTTAAGGGCGGTGCTATTAAACTATTCGGCCGTGTCGAAGCCTTTAGTATCGGTGAGCTTCTCAATGACAGAATTGCTTTGATTCACATTGAAAAAGCAAATCCAGATATTCGTGGTTTGTATCAAGCTATCAATAATGAATTCATTCGTCATGAATTTAGCGAAGTAGAATTTATCAACCGCGAAGAAGATATGGGTTTGCCTGGCCTTCGTCAAGCAAAAGAATCTTATAACCCAGATCATTTTGCTGAAAAATATGACGCAGTATATGCTAACGAAGCTGATAATGCGACAGGCGGTAAATAAAAATTTGAGCTATGAAGCCGATGTGCTCCATAGCTCATTTTGTTATAATAGAATTGTTAGCCTATCTATTTGAATGTAACTATCGTATCATCATAGCGATATAGCGATATAGCGACAGGTTAGATATTATACGCTGTG
>JAGZGB010000185.1 GCA_018367495.1 Veillonella sp.
TGCGGAAACGGCATCAAAAGACTCAGCCTATCCTAAAGAGTTTCCTAAGGCTACTACAGCATACTTTACGGCTGTACAACAAAAGGTTAAGAAAATAGTTGAATCAGGCCAATTGGGGATTTTCTCCGCTCAATGGTGGGATCATCCTGATTATAACTTGTTACCTCCAGAAGTTCATTTGATGGCCGTATCTCATTATTTGAACATTCTTGATCGTCAACGGGATATTGTAATTCCTCATGTTGTATTTGGTGGCAAAAACCCTCATCCTCATTACATTGTAGGTGGCATGCCATGCTCTATTTCTATGAATGATATGAATGCACCTATCAATACGCAACGCCTTGCTGCTGTAGAGCAATCTATTGCATTGACTAAAGACTTAGTTGATAATTTCTACGTGCCAGATCTATTAGCTATCGGTAAAATATATGTAGAAAAAGGTATGATCGATGGTGGTGGCCTTGCGAAGAAACGCGTTATGTCCTATGGCGATTATCCTGATGATACGTACACCGGTATTTCTAATGGTGACTATCATAAGAAATGTATTGTTCGTTCCAATGGTGTTGTTGAGAACTTTGCATTAGGTGTAGATAAAGCAACATTCATCCCATTAGAAGGTAAAGATTTCATGGATCCTCAATATCTTAGTGAAGAGGTTGATCATTCCTGGTTTACATATCCAGATGGAACAAAAACACTTCATCCTATTGAAGGTGTTACTGATCCTAAATTTACAGGTCCTAAATCTGGTACAAAAGAAAAATGGGAATTCCTTGATGAAGATAAAAAATATTCTTGGATTAAATCTCCAACTTTCAAAGGGAAAACTGCAGAGGTTGGTCCATTAGCAAAATATATTGTTGTGTATACAAAGGTAAAACAAGGCATAATCAAAGACCCAACTTGGGCTGAATCTATGATTGTTCGTCAAATTGATACAGTATCACAAGTATTGGGTGTACCAGCTCATGTATGGATGACTACTATGGTAGGACGTACAGCATGTCGTGGCCTTGATGCACAGGTAGCGGCAAATATTAGCCAATACTTCTTTAACAAGCTTGTATCTAATATTAAAAATGGTGATACTACAGTAGCGGATATGACTAAGTTTGAACCAAATACATGGGATAAAGATGCTAAAGGTGTTGGTCTTGTAGATGCGCCTCGTGGTGGTTTGGGGCACTGGATACATATTAAAGATGGACGCTCTGCAAACTATCAATGTATCGTACCATCTACATGGAATGCGTGCCCTAAAACTGCAGCTAATGAACATGGTGCCTATGAAGATTCTATGATTGATACACATGTAAAAATTGCGGATAAACCACTTGAAATTTTGAAGGTAATTCACTCCTTTGATCCATGCCTAGCATGTGCAACCCATTTATACAATAAAAAAGGCGAAAAAATTGTTTCCGTCAATACAGATGCATTGTGTAAATAAAGGGTGGTGGACTTATGTTAATACATACTGACAAAAAGGCGTATGTCGTATTTAGTCTATGGTTGCGTATATTCCACTGGACTATGGTACTCAGTGTAACTGCATTG
>JAGZGB010000186.1 GCA_018367495.1 Veillonella sp.
TACGAGGCCTCTAGTGATACGGGCATATTCCGCCCATTTCGTAATGCACAAGGAAATGATTACATTCGTTATGCTAGGTCCCATAATACCGATGAAAGCAATGGCAATCACCATGTTCGGGAACCCTAGTACCAAATCAATCAAGCGAGATAACCAACGGTCAATGCTAGGTGTAGAGAATCCTGCTAACCCACCAATAGCGATACCGATGGCCCCACTAATGCCAATGATGGTGAAAGCAATCCCTAAAGAGGCTTTACCACCGTACAGAATACGAGACCACACATCACGACCGAGTTGGTCCGTACCTAATAGATGGGTACTACTAATGTCTTGTAAGCGGTCCGCGATACTCGTCGTTTCAGGATCAAAGGGTGCTATATAGGGAGCACATAAGAAAAATACGATCCACAGAGCTGCTAATACCAACATAGCGTATAAAGTATAGGGCTTTTGTCTATTCATAAGAGCCTCCTTTTATGGCGGCTCTTCGCTTCGGATTCAGCCAAACACTCAATACATCAATGATGATATTAATCACGATAAACACCAAGGTAATCCATATGATATAACCTTGCATCAATACATAATCGCGAGCCATAATGCCTTGTACCATCATGTAACCAATACCTTTTATAGAGAATACCGTTTCAATAACGGCAGAGCCACCTAGCATAGCGCCCATAGTTACCCCCATCATAGGCAACAACATAAGTCCCACATGAGGGAATATGTAACGGGTGTAGACCATCCATTCTGGCAAGCCCAATGCTCGCGCCCCCTGTACAAAGGGCTGTCGCGACACTTCTAAAATAGCATTGCGCAATCGACGAATGTAGAGACCACATATCCATAAAGCAAGGGTTACCGCGGGCAATACATAGGCAGAAAAGCCATTGGTATTCGTTATCGACACTAGCTGTAATTTAACACCAAATAAGTACAGTAATAATAAACCGACCCAGAACCCGGGGATTGCTAATGCTAGAAATGTAACGAGACGAACCCCATGATCAATCCATGAGTCTTGATACTTTGCAGATAACATACCGAGCGGTATGGTTACCACTATCCCCATAACAAGAGCTAAGGATACTAGCCCCAAGGTATTAGGCAAGGCGCCACCAAGAATAGTCGCCACTGGTAAAGCGTACAGAATGGACTCACCAAAGTCCCCTTGTACAATTTGACCTAACCAACGTAGGTATTGCTGCCACCAAGGGTCATTGAGACCTAACTGCTCTCGTATCTGTGCAACTACAACTGGATCTGGTGTAGCCCCTACAAGATTAAACTTCATCGACACGGGATCGATAGGAGATAATTTTATCAATACAAATGTACCGATGGTAACAACCAATAAAATACCTACAATACTTGCCAAACGCTGTAGTATTAATCGATACAATACATCACCTGCCTTCTTTATCACAAAACAGCCATATTTATATTTATATTTATATTTATATTCTATCAATAGTCTTTATATATATGTATACCCGCAGAGGTATATTAGAGTGATTCTCATTATGAAAGTTTTG
>JAGZGB010000025.1 GCA_018367495.1 Veillonella sp.
GAGGAGGGATTTGAACCCCCGCGCCGGTTGCCCGACCTACCGCATTTCGAGTGCGGACCCTTCAGCCTCTTGGGTACTCCTCCGTGCTTTACGGCGCTCCTTAAAGAAGTCTTTCATGATTTGGCTACATTCATCACCAAGCACACCAGATGCTAGTTCAGGTTCATGATTTAAACCTGGGTGAGAAAGCACATTGAATAGCGACTCTACGGCGCCTCCTTTGTAATCACTTGCACCATATACAACGCGATCAATACGACTGTTGATAATGGCTCCAGCGCACATCGGACACGGCTCTATCGTAACATACAGGGTACAACCAGTCAACCGCCAGCGCTTTAGGACATCGCATGCTTCGCGGATTACGAGAACCTCTGCATGAGCCGTTGCATCATGATCGAGTTCACGACGATTGTGATGGCGTGAAACGATGATATTGTCTTTTACAAGAATGGCACCGATCGGAATTTCCCCAAGAGCATAAGCCTTGCGCGCTTCTTCCATAGCGATGGCCATAAAATACTCGTCGCGAGAGCGTTCATCCATATTTTCAATGTCTACAGTAATGTCTTTTGTCATTGGCATACCTCTTCATGTATAATATCTTACATAAAGTCTATCACAGTGTACGCAGTTATGCGAATAGATTATATGGGGGAATTATGGATATTATATGGTATATGTTTGATATGATTGGCACCATTGCCTTTGCTGTATCCGGTGCACTCGTTGGGGTAGCTCGGAAGATGGATATATTTGGTATGACTGTCCTTGCATTGGCTACTGCTATTGGTGGTGGTATTGTACGGGACGTGTTGCTCGGCTATTTTCCGCCGAATTCATTGCGAAATGTAGTGTATGTTACCGTTGTTTTAGTGGTAACTGTTATCGTGTTCTTGATTTATAACAGCCGATATCGCAAGCATGCGATGGGGCCTCGTAGTCGAGCTAGTTATTTATTAGCCGATGCATTAGGCTTAGCATCATTTACCGTAACAGGTGCTTCTGCAGGTTTTAAACTCTATCCAGAGTTGCCTATCTTTATTGTGTTGCTCGGTACAATCACTGCTGTTGGTGGCGGTATTATCCGCGATATGTTGGCGCAACGCATCCCATCTGTTTTGAAAGAGGATGTATATGCCTTGCCTAGTATTATTGGCGGCATCGTTTATTATCTTATGGTTACATCTAGTTGGGACAGTATGGCCGTATATGGTGCTTTCACAGTGGTACTCGTTATCCGTTTGTTAGCCATCAAGTACAATTGGAGTCTGCCTAAGGTAGGGAAAACCAAGCCAGTTGCGAAATAATAGTCAAATGATATAATTATACTATTGAGCATATGAACATTTCATAAAAGTGTCAGAAAAAGAGAGTATTATAAAACAGTTAATTTCGCGAGTCGGGAGTACTCGCTACACAGAAGGAGATTTGATTTATGACGAATAAATGGTTGAAAGTAGCACTTATGGCTGCAGCTATCGCTACTGGTACATCTATTAATATTGATGCGGAAACCGTGTTGTATGTACCTCAAGATGATCGCCCTGTAAGCTTACAATATACTGTAGATACAGCTCGCGAAGCAGGTATGACTATATTGACACCACCTCAGAACTTGATTTCTGGTAAGAATTACCAAGGTCAAGCAGATCAAATCATGGCTTGGGTTGAACAAAATGCAGGCCGTGCTGATGTGATGGTATTGAGTACAGATACACTTATTTATGGTGGTCTTGTAGACTCTCGTAAACATAATATTCCACTTTCCACATTGGAAAGCCGTTTAAAACGTATTGAATCCTTAAAAGCTCGTAATAAAAACGTGCGTATTTATGGCTTTGGTACTGTAATGCGTTCTCCACGTGCTAGTGGTGGCGGCACTGAACCAGCTTATTATGCAGAATATGGTCCTACTATCTTCCAAATTGCAGCATTGCAAGATAAATTAGACTCTGGCTCCTTAACACAAGAGGAAACTCAAAAATTGATGAGCTTACAAGCCTCTGTTCCTGTAGAATATTTACAAGACTGGTTTGACCGCCGTCAAAAAAATATGAAAATCAACAAAGAGTTGATCGACGAAACTCGTAGCGGTGTATTCGATTACTTTGCATTGGGCCATGATGATACATCTCAATTGTCCCAATCTGCATTAGAAGGTCGTTACTTAAGTAAATACTCTAAGGATATTCCTGCTGAGAAATATGGTAGCTTCCCTGGTGCCGACCAACTTGGGCTCTTGTTGATGGCTCGTTCTCGTACCGATGAAAGCACAGAAAAACCAACATTCTCCGTAATTTATCCACTTGGTGGTGGCGGTAAAACATTGCCAGGTTACGAAGACCAAACTATCGATAAAACAATTGCGCAACACGTTGAGGCCGTAGGTGGCACTATGGTGACACAAGGTAAACCAACTGTGTTGTTAGCAGTAAATACACCACTTACTACAAGCACTGGTGAATCTGAAAGCTTCGAGAACTTCCCGATGATTTCTAATTCTACAAATGCTTTCGTAGATCGAATTCAACAAGCTGTTGATTCTGGTGTAAACGTAAGCGTTGCTGATATTGCTTATAACAATGGTGCGGACAATACATTAGTAGCTGCTATGTACAAACGCGATATGTTATACAAAATCGGTGCGTACAATGGTTGGAATACCGCAAGTAATACGGTAGGCTACGCCATTGCGCAAGGGGTATTGCTCAAAACTATGAGCCCAGAAGGTCACCGCAAAATGTTGACTCAACAATATTTGGATAACTGGGCGTACCAAGCAAATATCCGCAAAGATATTTACCGTATGCAAGACTCTATTCGCACAGATAATGTACGTTATTCTGGCGAGTTAAATGAACGTCTTGAAAGCTACTTAGGCGAACGAATTCAAGATTTCGCTGAAAAATATCTCAAAATCGATCCTCGTACAGTAAAAGCTACATTCCCTTGGGGTCGCCTATTCGAAACAGATATCACTGTTTACGACAAACCAGTGGTACCTCTTGAAAAAGAATTGCGCTTGAAACGTGAAGCAGAGGCGAAAGCTAAAGCTGAGGCAGAAGCTAAGGCTAAGGCAGAAGCAGCAGCTAAGGCTAATGGTCAAGCTGCACCAGCACAACCTGCTCAACCAGTAAAGACAACAGCTGTTCAAATTACATCATCTGTAATTCCAGTAGTTAAACAACCGGCTACAACATCTCAAGGTCCACGCCTTGTGCCAACACCTGCAGTTGTACCTGGTCAATAGTGAATAGGGAATGGACATGAAAAAAGCATTTTTACCGGAAATTACATATATGCGTGGCCTCTGTATGCTCGGTGTTATCGGCATTCATGTAGGTTCTTACGCATTACAAAATCCTTTTGTAAATTTAGAACTCATTAGCGTCTTAGAAATTCTATCGCGCTTTGGAGTACCAGCATTTTTCTTCCTCTCTGCATTTGGATTGTTCTACCATACATCTGTAGAGGGACCATTCTCATATAAGGAATTTATGCACCGCCGTATTCAGGTGGTGCTATTTCCATATATTACGTGGTCCATATTTTATTTGCTCTACACGGGACTAACGGCGCATAATCTAGGTAATTTGCATCCGGGACCATTGGCTGTAAATCTATTATTTGGTACGTCTATGTATCATTTATACTTTATGGTTATCCTCTTATGGTTCTACGTGATGATGCCTCTATGGCGAGCTATGGTGAAAGTCATCTTAAAACGTCCTGTATTCTGGATGGTATTACTATTTATCATCCAAGTTGGTATCGATTATGTTTCATCTTACATGTTGGGCCGTTGGGTAACAGAACACCTTAGCAATAATCCTGTCTTGAAATATCTCTTTGATATGAGACTCAACTATTGGGTTATCCATTATGTGTGGATATTCTTGCTAGGGGCTGTATGTGCTGAACGATATGAAACGGTATGCGAATACATGTGGCGCTATCGCTACTTGTTAGGTGTTAGTGCAGTAGGTTCTATATTGTTAATGCTTGGATCCTACTACTATGTCATGGACGTATGGCATTATACAGTGCTTGAAGCAATTTATACAGTTCATCAAATGAGCCCAATGGGTGTTCTCTATACTGGACTGGGAACACTATTTAGTCTGTTCTTATTCCAAACCTTACCAATGAATGCGACTATGGAATCTACTTGGTCAGAAATAGGGGATAAGTCCTACGGAATTTATTTAGCACATCCATTCTGGTTGTTGATCATCTCTGGCGTGATGGCTAAATATAATCTTTTATATACCGTAGTTAATGTGCTAGCTATGTATGTGATGGCGCTAGGCCTGTCCTATTTGACTGCCGTGACATTAAACCATGTACCTAAACCATTACGTAAATTTATATTGGGACATTAATAATATACATCCGCTAGGATATAGTTTTTAGCTATGGCATCCTAGCGGATTTTTGTATATCTAAGTTATATCTTTCACAAAGTAAAGTGTGAAAATTTGAAAGTAATTGTGATATAATAAGTCCATGATGATTACTACTTGATAGAGTAACGATATAGAAAAAGAGGTGCTCCTATGCAAGAATTAACATATTTTAATGGCGAGTTTGTTGAACCAGGTGCCAAAGTTATCAGTATTGATGACCGTGGTTATTTGTTTGGTGATTCCGTATACGAAGTGGTACGTGTCGTAAAAGGCCGTTGCTTCGCATTGTCCTACCATCAAGATCGCTTGTATCGCTCTATGCGTGAAATGGATATTCCCGTAAAAATGACCCCAGATGATTTAACAGAATTGCACGAAATTTTAATCGAGCAAAGTGAAATCAAAGAGGGCTATATTTATTTGCAAATCTCTCGTGGTGTAGCGCCACGCCATCATGCATACGATCGTTCCAAACTAGAACCACAAATGCTTATGTCTATCCGTAATTTGGATATGGATGCAGTTAATAAATTGGGTGAAGGTGTAAAAGCGATTGCATTACCTGATGAGCGTTGGGACCATGTAGATGTTAAGACTACTAACTTGATTCCCAATATTTTGGCTCAAACTAAAGCGGAGAAGAAATTTGCTTATACTGCCATGTTGTTCCGTGATGGCGTTTGTACAGAAGGTGCAACATCTAATGTATTTGTTGTCAAAGATGGTATCTTGTATACGCACCCAGCAGATAATCATATCTTAAAAGGTATTACGCGCCAAATGATTTTGACTCGCGTAGCACCATCTCTAGGTATTACTCTCATCGAAAAAGAATTTGACCGCGCCTTTGTAGATGATGCGGACGAATTATTCTTTACCGATACAATTGGTGGTGTCATCCCAATTACTAAGCTAGACAGAAATCCAGTATCCGGTGGTAAACCAGGTGCTATTACACTTCGTCTACGCGAAGCACTAGAAAAATTGATGGAAGAAGGTTTGCCTTAATAGGTAATCTACTTTCATTACATGGTAAACTTTTACCTTAAGAAAGGACATTATTTTGATTCAATTACAACACATTAGTAAAGTCTATGAAGGCGCTACTCGTGTGGAAGCGTTAAAAGATATTAGCCTTGATGTTAAAGAAGGTGAAATCTTTGGCATTATCGGTCAATCAGGGGCCGGTAAATCCACATTGATTCGATGCATCAACATGCTCGAAGCTCCTACATCTGGCTCTGTTATCGTTAATGGTACAGATTTAACAACACTTAGTAAATCCGATTTGCGTAAAGCTCGCAAAGATATCGGCATGATTTTCCAACATTTTAACCTATTGTCCTCTCGTACCGTATATGACAATGTGGCATTCCCATTGGAACTACAAGGGATGAGCAAATCTGAAATCAAGGAACGCATTATGCCAATTCTTGATATCGTAGGCCTTACCGACCGTATGAACAACTATCCATCTCAATTGTCTGGTGGTCAAAAACAACGTGTTGGTATTGCTCGTGCCTTAGCTTCTAATCCAAAGGTTCTTCTTTGTGACGAAGCTACATCTGCCCTTGATCCACAAACAACAGAATCCATTTTGAAATTGTTGAAAGACATCAATGAAAAAATGGGCCTTACTATTGTACTCATCACACATGAGATGCATGTTATCCGTGAAATCTGTGATCGCGTAGCGGTTATTGAAGGCGGTGTCATTCTCGAAGAAGGCTCCACTGTTGAAGTATTTACACATCCACGAGAAAATACTACAAAAGAATTTATTAGTTCTGTAGTCAGTGAAAACTTGCCACCAGAAGCTTTGGAACACTTGGAATTGCACGACCAATGGGTTGGTGGTACAGCTCCGTTAGTGCGCCTTAAATTTACAGGCCAAGCTACAGATGAACCTGTAGTAGCAGGCCTTGTACGCCGCTTTAACCTCGATGTAAGCATCCTCTTTGGTGGTATTGATTACATCCAAAATACATGCGTTGGTCGCCTCATTGTTATCTTGAATGGTGATCCTGAAAATGCACAAGAGGGCTTAGACTACATCAAAACATTACCAATTGAAAGCGAGGTGATCGGTTATGTCAGAGCAAATAATTAACCTTCTCATAACTGGTACCCTTGATACATTGCAAATGACCATTATCTCTACGATTATGGCTATGTTGCTTGGCATTCCTCTCGGTGTTGTTTTGGTAGTCACATCTAAGGGCCATATTTTAGAGAATGTAGCGCTTAATAAAGTATTAGGTGCCATCGTCAATGCGACGCGTTCCGTACCATTCATCATCTTGATGGTAGCTATCATTCCATTTACGCGTATGGTAGTAGGTACATCTATTGGTACAACAGCTGCTTGTGTACCGTTAACAATTGCGGCGATTCCATTCTTAGCGCGCCTTGTAGAAACATCTATTAAAGATATTAACTTTGGTGTTATTGAGGCGGCTCAATCTATGGGTGCAAGTCCACTACAAATTATTTGGAAGGTTTTATTACCTGAAGCATTGCCTACAATCATCGACAATGTAACGGTTCTTATCGTTAACCTCATCGGTTACTCTGCAATGGCTGGTGCTATCGGCGGCGGTGGCCTTGGTGATATTGCTATCCGATATGGTTACCAACGTTTCCAAGCTGATATCATGATTGCTACCATCATTATCTTGGTTATTTTGGTACAATTAGTACAAATGATTGGCGATGCTTGGTCTAAAGCGATGAATAAGAAGTAGGAGGATCCTATGAGTATCAATGAAAAATTGAGAAGTCAGCAAAACGATGAGTTGTTCACCGCTATTTTAACGCTTGAAAACACAGAGGAATGCTATGCATTCTTTGAGGATATCTGTACGATTAATGAGTTAAAAGCTTTGTCTCAACGCTTACAAGTGGCTAAGATGCTACGTGCTGGGGATAGCTACGAAAAAATCGTAGAAGAAACAGGAGCTAGCACGGCTACAATTAGTCGTGTTAAACGATGCTTAGTTTATGGCGCTGATGGCTATACATTAGCGCTAGATCGTCTAGGTGCAAAATAAAATAAACACGCATGACAACGGTTGCCTATTGGCGACCGTTGATGTGCTATCTAAAGGAGGTTTATATGGAGTGGCTTATTGCGGTAACGGGGATACCATTTGATATCCTTATTCTCGTTTTGCTTGCCATAGCAGGTGCTTTTGCAGGCTTTGTAGACTCCATTGTAGGTGGTGGGGGCCTTATTTCTGTTCCGGCCATGTTATTAACAAATCTTCCACCTAGTATGGCACTCGGTAGTAATAAATTGTCTAGTATTTTTGGAGCTGGTAGTGCATCAATAACATTCTTGAGAAATCACATGGTTGATTTCTCACTAGTTCGTAAATTACTACCTTTTACATTTATAGGATCCATGCTTGGTACCTTAGCAGTTGTATCATTGCCACCCTTGTATGTAAAGCCTATTATTATCGTCCTACTCGTTTGTGTCACACTTTTTGTGGTATTTAAAAAGAATTGGGGAGAAATAAACCGTACGTCTCAAGTGGCAGGTAAAGCACTATATATTTGTATGGCCTTTGCGCTTGGTATCGGTATCTATGACGGCTTTATTGGTCCTGGTACAGGTACCTTTTTGATTATGGGCTTCATCTTTACTGGTTTTGATTTTTTACATGCCTCTGCAAATGCAAAAATATTGAATTTTAATAGTAATTTAGCATCATTAATCGTTTTTTTCTATTTAGGTCACGTCAATATTAAGTACGGTCTAGCTACAGGTATGGGACAAATTATAGGTGCTTATTTAGGATCTCATTTAGCTATTGCTAAAGGATCGTCATTGGTACGTGTTGTATTCTTGTCGGTAACGACAGTTATGTTGTTGAAATTAGTCTATGACTATGTTTCAACATTATAGGAGGGCAAGGTATGCCTCATAAAAGTGATGTACAAGTGGCATTGATTAGTGGTGGCACGTCAGGAATTGGCTTTGCTACTGCAAAACTACTTCTAAAAGAAGGTTGGTGTGTCGTCATCAATGGTCGTGATGAAAGATCAGGACAAAAAGCTAAGATGAAATTGCGTCGCTATTCTTCAAGGGTGCAGTATGTACAAGGGGATGTATCTAAGATTGAAGATTGCCAGCGTATTGTAAAAGAAACTGTCAAATTGTTTGGTGGTGTATCTGCTCTCGTAACAGCAGCGGGCTATTATGAGGAAGAGCTTTTAGCAGATGTGACAGAGGCGGCCTTTGACGAAATGTTTGGTACTAATGTGAAAGGTACAGTATTTCTCTGTCAGGCTGCACTACCATACTTGCGCACTACAAAGGGTAGCATTGTAACGGTAGCCAGTGATGCAGGATTACAAGGTAACGTAGCTTGTTCTGTATACGGCGCTTCGAAAGGAGCGGTGGTAAGCTTTACAAAGTCTTTATCACTAGAAATGGCGCCGCATAGTGTACGCGTTAACTGCGTGTGTCCTGGTGATGTAGATACTTCCTTAGTAGATAAGCAAATTGCAAATGCTCAACAAGATGCAGAGGCTGCAAAGGCTGAAATGGGGCAACATTATCCATTAGGCCGGATTGGCCAACCTCATGAGATTGGGGAGGTAATTGTATTTTTATTGAGTAGCAAAGCTTCTTTTGTAACGGGTGCTGCTTGGACTATTGACGGTGGTCTCACTAGTTGGTAATATTGAAAATCTTAGATAATATTTTGCTTTTTAAATCTTGGAAGAATTGTAAAAATTTATTCCCCTTATATCAATAGAATGGTATAATAATGCTAATAACATGACCTATAGTTGGTTCACAACAAAGGAGAATATTTATGGCAGAATATAATGGCGTAACACTTGAGCCACTTATGGATGGTTCTCAAGATCGTGACTATCAAGTTGAACAATTTATTTTCTGGGGTGCAGGTCGTGCAGCGGCTTTAGCTTTATCCCCTAAATTCAGCAGTGTTGCTTTGTGCGCCAATGCAACGTATATGGTAACTCGCATTGCACATCTTTACGAAGTAGAATTGCAATCTGGTGCCGTAGTGGGTCTAGTTGGTGGTCTTAGCACAGCTGTAGGTACAGCGGCTATTTCTCTTCTTATTCCTCTAAAAGCAGTTCGCGTTCCTGTAGCAGTTGGTTTAACATATGCTATCGGTAAAATTGCTCACATTTGGATCCAAGATGGTATGCCTTCTGATATCGAACGTTATAAACCAATGGTTGCTGAATTCCTTGAAAGCGGTAAAGCTATTGCATCTGACATCATTCGCGATGCAGGCGCTAGCATTCCTTTCACACAAGGTCAACGTGACGTTTGGGCTGGTATTGCTAATGAAACAGGTCTTGCTAAAGAAACTTTGAAACAAGTGTATGAAGAAAAAGTAACGCCTGCTATTGATAAATGGAATACGGAAACTAAGTACCAAATACATGACAATGCCGCAGAAGTTATGGCAAAAGTAACTGATGCAGCAAAAGATAAAATTGATGCTGCTAAAGAAAATATCGATGTAGCAAAAGAGTTAGCTAAAGGTGGCGTAGAAGTGGCTAAAGCTTCTGCACAAGTTGCAGTAGAAACTGCAAAAACTAAAGCTTCTGATGCTGTAGAAACAGCAAAAGATGCAGCTGTAAATACTGTTAATACAGCAAAAGATAAAATTGGTAGTTTGCGCAAATAAGCGTTGAAGGATTATTATGATGAATCCATTAAAGATTATTACATATGGTAAGTATTTTAACGAATCGAAATTTGTCGCTTTTTTAGGGCGATATGGTAAGAAACTTGCCTTTGTACAACGAGCGGTGACCTTGTTTCTTTGTATGCGTGATAAGGACACTCCAAAATATGTAAAAGCAGTCATTGCTGGTGCCTTAGGGTATCTTGTATTACCTATTGATATTGTACCGGATACTATTCCTGTATTAGGTTGGATAGATGATGTAGCGGTGCTTGGCCTTGCTTTTAAGGTGGCTAATCGTTATATTAAAACTAGTCATCAAGAAGAGGCCAAAAAATACTTCCCATTTGGTGGCAGTAACTAGCTTTTAACCATTAAGGCAGTTTAATCCGTTGCGGTTGAGCTGCCTTTATTTATTTGACACGCTAAAGTAATAGAGATACAATGAAGATTGTATTCTATGAAAAAAGAAGGAAAATTTTATGCATATTGCTTCAGTAAATGTACGCTTTTACGAAACCGATATGATGGGTATTGCGCACCATAGTAATCATTTTAGATGGTTTGAAATGGCACGCATTGAATTCCTTCGTCAAATCGGTGTAACCCTGTGGGATATGATGAATGAGGATATTGTATTTCCTATTATGAATGTATCCTGCAATTATAAAGAACCAGCAAATTTTGATGATGAGCTTCATATCGAAACATATTTGGTTAAGATGACACGTGCACAGATGGTATTCCGTTATCGTATGCGCCGTGCCAGCGATGGTGCTCTTCTAGCTACGGGAGAGACTAAGAATGCATTTATGTCAAAATCAACAGGTAAAATTGTGCGATTAGACGATACTTTTTATCAGCCAATGTTAGCAGCTGTTGAGGAGATGCCTAATGAGTAATGTACAACAATTGCCTATCGGTGTATTTGACTCCGGTGTGGGTGGGCTATCTGTTTTAAAGGTTTTACAAGAACAATTTCCTAATGAAGATTTTATCTATATTGGCGATAACGCAAACAATCCTGTTGGAAATCGCAGTGATGATGAAATTACATATTTAGCTTGTCATATTGCAGAGGCTCTTGAAAAACAGCCTGTTAAATTGATGGTTATTGCTTGTAATACGTTTACTGTTGTAGCACTTGATGCGGTACGTGAGCGCGTATCTGTACCCGTTATTGGTGTGTCACAAGGCGTGAAAACAGCGATTAGTCAAAGTAAAAGCAAGACAATTGGTATTATGGCGACGGTGGCGACTGTGAATAGTCATATTCATAAACACGTAGCCCTTGAAGTTGATCATGAAGTTCTTGTTTGGGAACAACCTTGTCCTGAATTGGCAGGTCTCATTGAGCAAGGCCATTTAGATGATTATTTTGTACGTGATGTATGTACTGACTATTTAGAACCTTTATTATCTCGAGAAATTGAGGTTGTAGTTTTGGGCTGTACTCATTTCCCATTTGTACAACCTTTACTAGAGGAACTGACGTTAGGGCGTATTCAATTTATTGACCCTGCTTTTGAAACGAGTGAATTGGTTCGCCGTAGATTAGAGAGTAAAGATTTGTTTAATCCTCAAAAATCTGCAGGTACTGTGACATTGTACTTTACAAAGGATATTGAGCTTGGTGATATATTGAGCGCTTCTTTCCTAGATCCAAGTCGACGTACCATTGAACATATTACATTATAAAGGAGATGCCCTATGTGGTTTTATAACATCCTAAGTGTAGTAATAGCTATTATTGTGGCTATTGCAGCTTTGTACTTATTATTCCGTTTGTTCGTATTGAAACAAGGTAATGAAAAGGTTATCTTATTGCCAAAACGAGCAACAAACTTCCAAGTATCTGATCGTAATTTTGAATCTATTACTTTGTTCTGTGATATTCCTTTTGTAAACAAAGGCCGTCAACTTGGTACGATTATGGATTTATTCCCACGTCCATTGTTACCTGAAGAACATTTTGATGCTGTAAAAGTAGAAGCATGGGCTATGGATATTAATCGTCCTCGTCATGATGGTTATTTTGAATCTGTTATTATCAAACCTCGTAAAGGCGGTACCATTCGTGTATTCGTTACATTGACAGGTAAAAATGGGAATATTCGTGAAGATATTAAGGGATTCCCTTATATGGACATCGATATTTACTACCAAATCGTAGGCCGTACAGATTATCATATTGATAAACAACGTATTCGTTTGACTGCTGAAGAAGTTCAAGCAGCATTGGTTCAATAAGGAGGCATAACAATGGCAGAATTAGAGTTAGTATGTGTGCCAACACGTATTCTTACAGATAATGATGACATCGTGGATGCTATCGTTGAATTTGGTGGTCATAATATTGGACCTGAAGATATCGTTTGTGTAGCTGAATCTGTAGTAGCTATTACACAAGGACGATTTACACGTCCTGAAGAGCTAGATGTATGTTGGCAAGCTCGTTTAATTAATCGTTTTATTCATCCAGATGGCTCTATGGCATCTATTTATGGTATGCAATCCGCTATGAACTTAGATGGTAAATGGAAAGTATTAGGTGCCTTTATTTTGGGGGCTATTGCTAAAATTTTCCGTAAACCAGGTGTATTCTATGCAATTGCTCGAGCAGCATCCTTGACTGATGACGTAACTGGTACAATGCCTCCATTTGATAAGCACATTGTATTTGGTCCAAAGGACCCCGATAAAGTAGCGGAGAAAATCGTATCTCGCACAGGCTGTTATGGTGCTGTTGTAGCTGACGTTAATGATTTGAAACGTTCCGCTGTTTTAGGTACAAGCCGTGGCATTGACGGTAATAAAATTGCACAATTATTGATTGATAATCCATTTGGTAATGATAGCCAAATGACTCCGATTGTTATCATTAAAAATTACGCATCTGTATCTGGTAAATAATAGAAGGCTGTCCTCATCACATAGAGAAGAGGACAGCCTTTTTATGTTGCGGGGGTAAATGGTATTCATATTCTAAATTGATGGGCCCATTTAGTTCCATAATTGAGCTTGTATAGAACACTATAAATGCTAATAAGGAGGTTTTATGTTACTAGGTTTAGACGTAGGTGGTACTTTCACAGATGCTGTTATCATCGATGGTCATCGTGTAGTAGCATCCGCTAAAAGACGAACAACCAAAGATAATTTAATGAAAGGGATAGGAGAAGCTCTTGATGCAGTGATCCAAAGTTGTGATACTGCAAATATTGAGCAAGTCACTCTGTCTACTACTGTGGTAACAAATACCATCGTAGAAGAGAAGGAACAAGTAGTAGATCTCTATGTAGTAACTGGTCCTGGGCGAAATGTGGATGATATTTTCCCTGTGCAGCCGATATATCTTCAAGGTTATACTGACCATAGAGGTATTGTGGTGGAGCGTACGCCTACAAATATAGTTCATGATGTAGCTGAAATGGTTCAATCTCATAGTGGCACAGATTTAGCCGCTGTATCTGCTAAATTTGGGGTGCGTAATCCTCAAGAGGAATTGTCTATTGCAAAAGAGCTGGAACATACATATGCTACTATTTCTAATGGTAGTTTATTAAGTGGTTCATTAAATTTTCCTCGACGTACCATTAGCGCATATTTTAATAGTGCTGTAACACCAGTATTTACACTGTTTAAGAAGAATGTAGAAGATGCGTTAAGCGTGCGAAACATTAAGGCTCCACTTCATATATTAAAGGCCGATGGTGGTTCTTTACCTATGGAGCATATGGTGAGTAGACCAGTAGAGACCGCTTTTACAGGACCTGCGGCAACCGTACTGGGATTATCTGCTCTTGGAGCTATTGGGAATGAACATACAGTTGCTTTAGATATTGGCGGTACCACTACAGATATTTCTTTATGGAAACAAGGGAATCCATTGATGACTAAAAATGGCGTGTCTATCCGTGAGTACCCTAGTGCAGTACGATCTTTTGCAGTTACCTCTGTTGGTATTGGTGGTGAATCTGTCGTTCGCATTGTAGATGGAGTTATCTTAGTGGGCCCTGAACGGGTAGGTCCATCGGCGGCTTTGGGTGGCGATGAACCTACATTAGGGGATGCACTCATTGTATTAGGGTATGCAAACTATGGTGATGCGAAATTAGCTATGCAGGCTATGGACGTATTAGCTAATATATTACAGAACAGTCTTAAATCTGATTCTACTCAGAATAAACAACAATCAGTATCTTCTATAACGGCTTTTGACATAGCTCAATTAGTGGTAAATAAGGCGTTACAAACGATTCAACGTGGTATAGATGAGGTAGTAAGGGCAGAAAATAAACGACCTATTTATGTAGTAGCGGATATCGTAAACCCTGATGTATTTGTACCGTCCCAAATCGTTGTAGTAGGTGGTACAGCGCCTAGTTTAGGTCCAAGTATTGGGGAGTACTTGGAGTTGCCTGTGACAATTCCAGACAATGCGGAGGTGGCTAATGCTATTGGTGCTGCTCTAGCTTTATCTACTATCGAACTCACTGTTCATGTCGATACAAAACGCCGTTTACTTGTTATTCCCGAATTAGGTGTTAAGCAGCAAACATCTACCTTAAAGCGGGTGGAACAAGTTGTGGAACGAGCTAAAGAGGCCCTCAGTGAAGAAGCATTGCGTTTAGGCCTTGGTAAAAACCAAGACATAGAGGTCATTAGTATAGAAGATTTCCCTGTAGTAGAGGGCTGGCAATCAATGGAACGTTTAATAACGGTAAAAGTACAACTAGCAGCGGGGGTGAAACAGTATGTGGAATAAAGGATTATCCTATCGAGAACGTCATGGACTTAGAAATATTGGTATAAATAAGCTTACCAATACTAGTACGAATAAGATCGCCAATACAAATACAGGTGACACGTTAAATCCGGATAAAAATGTATCAAAACATAGTTTAGGCCTCGTATTTTTCCCCGCTTTTGATTGGAAGATTTCTGAAACACATCCAGAACGACAAGAACGGTTATTATATACACGCGATCAAATCGTAGAGGAAGGCTTATTAGATATACCTAATATTAAAGAATATAATCCTATCGTGGCCGATTGGGATACCATAGAGCGTGTCCATGTGGGGACTCCAGATTTAGAGTCTTGGGTGACGGAAGCACATCGTGTCTCTGCAGGTGGTGCTATTGCGGCTGCTGATGCGGTTATGCGCGGTGAAGTAGATCGCGCCTTTGCATTAGTAAGACCGCCAGGACATCATGCAATGGCCATGGTTCATGGTATTCGTGGGTTCTGTACCATAAACATTGAAGCCGTTATGATACAACACATGCGCCAAACTTATGGTATAAAACGAGTGGCCGTGGTGGACACAGATGTACATCATGGCGATGGCTCTCAAGATGTGTTCTACCATGATCCTGATACTCTATACATTAGTTTTCATCAAGATGGACGTACACTGTATCCTGGCACAGGCTTTATGAATGAATTCGGTGGCCCACAAGCTATCGGTGGCAATATAGATATCCCATTGCCACCAGGAACTGGTGACGAAGGCTTAATGAAGGTTATGCGTGAACTTGTATTGCCTATCTTGGAAGAATTTAATCCAGATATTGTTATCAACTCAGCAGGTCAAGATAATCATTTTAGTGATCCTTTGGCAAATATGCAGGTCACTGCAAAGGGCTATGCTGAACTTGTAGATTTATTACAAGCTGATATTGCCGTATTAGAAGGTGGCTACTCTGTACAAGAAGCATTGCCCTATGTAAATACAGGTATTATTTTATCTATGGCAGGTCTTGATTATAGTAAGGTCGTAGAACCCGCTTTTGATCCTGTTAAGTATAAGCAAAGTCAAAATGTAACTGCTTATATTGATGACCTTATTGCTAAATGGAAGGTGCAATGGGTAAATCGTTATAAGATGTCCGAAGAGGAACGTACAGGTGTAGGTGATATATGGTCGAATCGTTATAATGTGTACTATGATGAAACGGGCGTACAAGAGGAACGTCTTGAAAAGGTGCGCATGTACGAAGATAAGGTGGGCTGGCATAGCGTGCTTTCACGAGGACAATATGGACCTTATGGGCCACAAAGTGTATATGCTATGTTTATCCCTTGGCAAGCAGATGAGGAAACTCGTCAAGATGCAATAACAGAGGCTAAACGAGCTAAAGCAGAAGGCGGTGCTAGCCGTTATGTTGTGGTAGATCCACTCGGTGATGGCCAATATGAGGTGTAGTGGTAAACTATCGAATCACCATGTGATTCATGGTAATGAAAAATAGAAAAATTATGATATAATAAGAAGAAATAACGCCCCTTTGTGTAAGGGGCGTTCTAATGTTTAATTTTAGAATGGTGAGGTTCCCATGCGTAGCGACAATAGAACAGCAGGTCAATTGCGACCTATTAAAATAACACGGAATTTTACAGAGTATGCAGAAGGTTCTGTACTCATTGAGTGCGGTAAGACTAAGGTTATCTGTACGGCTACTGTTGAGGATTCTGTGCCGCGCTGGCTAAAAGGTTCTGGCCAAGGATGGGTAACCGCTGAATACTCCTTGTTGCCACGTTCTACGCAAATTCGCGTAAGTCGTGAGGCAGCAAAGGGGAAACAAACAGGCCGTACCGTAGAAATTCAACGTCTTATCGGTCGCGCTTTGCGTGCTGTTGTAGACCTTGAAGCGTTAGGTGAACGTTCTATTACTATCGATTGTGACGTTATTCAAGCAGATGGAGGTACGCGTACAGCATCTATTACCGGTGCTTTTGTGGCCCTCGTTGATGCGGTGGACTTCACCTTTGGTGGAGCGGGTAAATTCCCAATTACTGACTTTTGTGCCGCTATTTCCGTAGGTATTGGTTCTAACGGTCCTATTACAGATCTTTGTTATGAAGAGGACAGTGCAGCTATTGTTGATATGAACGTAGTGCGTACAGGATCTGGTAATATGGTTGAGGTACAAGGTACAGGTGAACATGGTACCTTTAACCGTGATGAACTCAATGCATTACTCGACTTAGCGGAGGCTGCCACAGATGAGCTTATGGCTAAACAACGTGAAGTACTTGGTGTGACAGCAGATAAAGTAGGTAAAGTGTATCCTACAGCTCTGGAGGTATAAGGTGGAACAAATCGTATTAGCTACAGGCAATAAAGGGAAAATTCGTGAATTTTCTGAGGCTTTCTCTCATTTATCTATCGACTGTATACCAGTAAAAGATGTGATTTCTGTTGAGGAACCAGAGGAAACTGGTACAACCTTTATGGAAAATGCTCTTTTGAAGGCTCACTACTATGCAAAGGCTACCAATCGTCCATGCCTTGCCGATGATTCTGGTATCACTGTAGATGCACTTAATGGAGCACCAGGTGTATATTCTGCTCGTTATGCCGGTCATCATGGGGATGATAACGCTAACAACGAAAAGCTAATTCGCGAGTTACAAGGAAAAACTGACCGTACAGCTCATTATGTATGCGCCTTAGTACTTGTATATCCTGATGGCCGTGAAGTGATGGCCGAAGGCTATTGCGATGGACTGGTACAAGATAAGCCAAAAGGGGACAATGGTTTTGGGTATGATCCATATTTCTATGTGCCCGAATTTAAAAAGACTATGGCAGAACTTAGCATTGAAGAAAAAGAAACGATTAGCCATCGCGGACGTGCCCTACGTGAATTAATTAATAAGCTTTGATATTTTCGAACTATATGGTATAGTTCATATCAATGTGTAATATAATAGTATTAGAGAGCTAATAAAATGAAACGAATTGGCATTGTAAGTGATACCCATGGGTATCTAGAGAATATTGACCTCATTTTGGAGGCTACTGTAGATCAAGATATTGATATGTGGCTTCATGCTGGTGATTATGGAGATGATGCGCGCTATATGCAGGAACATACGGAGATTCCTGTGTATGCGGTGCGTGGTAATAATGATCGTGTACAGCCTCTTGAGCCACGAGAACAGTTGATTCCTCTTGAGGATACTTATATTTACATGACTCATAGTCATGAGGTATCATATTATAATCGAATACAAAAACTGATTGAATTAGGAACTGACATGGGAGCACGACTTATCGTTTCTGGTCATAGCCATCATCATGGGGAGGTTCGTGTCCGTGATGCGGTATTTGTGAATCCTGGCAGCATATCGTTGCCCCGTGACCGCTCTGGTGGTACTTTTGCAATTGTTACCTACGATAATGGACAGTTTGATGTAGAGTTTGTTTATAAAGAAGATATTATTTAGTTATATGGTGAAAGTTTCGTGCCGTAATAGCTCGATAAACTTTTAAAAATAGTAAGTCTATGCATGGAAAGGGTTATAACATATCATGGAGACACCAGTTAAAGCAAAACCTAAAATGAAATTATATGGTTTTAATAATCTCACAAAGACCTTGAGTTTTAATATTTATGATATTTGTTATACTCGTACAGAAGAAGAGAAAAAACAATACATTCAGTACATTGATGAAGTATACAATGCGGATCGTCTAACGGCTATCTTAACAGAAGTTAGTCGTATTATTGGTGCAAATATCCTTAACGTAGCAAAACAAGACTATGATCCACAAGGTGCATCCGTTACAATTTTGATTTCTGAAGAGGAAATTGAAAAAGAAGATGTTGTTATGCATCTTGATAAATCTCACCTTACTGTACATACTTACCCTGAAAGCCATCCACATAAAGGGATTAGTACATTCCGTGCCGACATTGAAGTTTCTACATGTGGTCAAATCTCTCCGCTTAAAGCACTTAATTATTTAATTCAAAGCTTTGACTCCGATATTCTTACATTGGATTATCATGTACGTGGCTTTACACGCGACGTATCTGGTAAGAAAATCTATATTGATCATCGTATTAACTCTATCCAAAACTACATCAATGCAAAAACTCGTAATATGTACAATATGATTGATGTAAATGTGTATCAAGAAAATATATTCCATACAAAAATGATGTTAAAAGAGTTTGACCTAGATAATTACTTATTTGGTATTACTGAAGCGGAATTAAGCGAACGAGAAATCAAGCAAATTAAACATCAATTAAAACAAGAAATGATGGAAATTTTCTATGGTCGTAATTTACCTTCTGTAAAAGCATAAATAAAAACATATATTTTTACGCCACGTATTCTGTTATATAATGCGTTTGCAGTACGAAAGTAGATAAGCCGTATATGGCTTATCTACTTTTTTGTTTATCATTTTTTTTACTAATATAAATTAATAGAATTTAATTCTAAAATATTCGAAAAACTATATCGAAAAAACTTGAATTATCATATATCATTTTGTATAATACAATTAGTTAAAGGTATTAATTACCGACTCAAAAGAGTCCGAGTTTATCCACAAAGGAGAATTAGAATGGACGTACGTGAATTAGCTGTACAAAAGAAACGTGAATTAAAAGGTTTCCTTACTGTAGGAACAAAATATGAATTAAAAGACGCTCATGATTTATCTGTAGCTTACACACCAGGTGTAGCAGAACCATGCTTGCGTATTAAAGATAATGAAGCAGAATCCTTCGAATTAACTTGTCGTTCCAACATGGTTGCCGTTGTATCCGACGGTACTCGTGTACTTGGTCTTGGCGACATCGGCGCTGCAGCAGCATTGCCAGTAATGGAAGGTAAATCCTTATTGTTCAAAAAATTCGGTGATGTAGACTGCATTCCATTGGTTGTAGATACTAAAGATGCTGATACATTGATCAACACTGTAAAATTATTGCAAAAAAACTTTGCTGGTATTAACTTGGAAGATATTTCTTCTCCTAAATGTTATGAAATTGAAAACCGTTTGAAAGAAGAATTGGAAATCCCTGTATTCCATGATGACCAACACGGTACAGCTATCGCTTGTTTAGCTGGTGTAAAAGGTGCTCTTCGCCTTGTTAAAAAAGATTTAGCAACAGCTAAAATCGTTGTAAACGGTGCGGGTGCTGCTGGTGCAAACATCGCTCGTTTGTTGTACCTTGCAGGTGCTCGAGATATTACATTGTTAGTATCCTCTGGCGTATTGCATAAAGACTACAAACGTCTTGACTCCTTGCAAGCTGAATTGATTGACTTGCTTAAACTTGAAGAAAAACATGGAAATTTGGCTGAAAATGCTAAAGGCGCTGACATTCTTCTTGGTGTATCTGCAGCAGGCGCATTCACAAAAGAAATCTTGGAAAACTTGGCTGACGATGCAATTGTATTCTCCATGGCTAACCCTAACCCAGAAGCAACATATGCTGATATGAAAGCTGCTGGTGTTCGTATTGCTGGTACTGGTCGTTCTGATGCTCCTAACCAAATTAACAACGTAGCTGTATTCCCTGGTATCTTCCGTGGTGCTATCGATGTTCGTGCATCTAAAATTACTGACGAAATGAAATTGGCTGCTGCTGAAGCATTGGCTCATTTGATTCCAGATAGCGAATTGAACGAAGAAAATGTTATGCCATCTGTATTCGATCCTCGTGTAGCTCCAGCTGTTGCAAAAGCAGTTGCTGAAGTAGCTGTAAAACAAGGTATCGCTAAAAACCCTGAAGCAGTTAAAGCTGGTAACTACGAAGGTTAATTTAAATCATTAATCTCTATGAGATTAATCTTAATAGATTCTTAAAACCTAAGTAAGATAATATACATAATAAAAACATGCACCTCGAAAGGGGTGCATGTTTTTGAATATGGACTAATAAAATTTAAAAAATTAATGAAGTTGTAAAAAAGTACTTGTCACTATTTTGTATCAATGATATAATAATTTTCGTTGCAGAGCGATACTCAATAGAGTAAAAACTCAGCAAGAGTAGTGGTTGACATCAACTACCGGGTTTGCTATAATAGCAAAGTAATTAATGACGGGGCATAGCGCAGTTTGGTAGCGCACCTGGCTTGGGACCAGGGGGTCGCAGGTTCGAATCCTGCTGCTCCGACCATTTTTTATT
>JAGZGB010000187.1 GCA_018367495.1 Veillonella sp.
CGTAGATATCGTATATCTTTGCTCCCCTAACAATCCAACTGGTACTGTTTTAAGCCGTGCTCGTTTAGCAGAATGGATCAAATGGTGTAAAGATAATGATGCCATTTTGATGTTTGACTCCGCTTACGAAGCTTTCATCAGTACAGAAGATACTGTAAAATCCATCTACGAAATCGAAGGTGCTCGAGAAGTAGCTATCGAGTTCCGGTCCTTCTCCAAAACTGCAGGTTTCACTGGTACACGTTGTGCTTACGCCGTAGTACCTAAAGAGGTAACTGGCAAAACTAAATCTGGTGAACGCCAACCGCTAAACCCTATGTGGAACCGTCGTCAATGCACTAAATTCAATGGTGTTCCTTACATCATCCAACGTGGTGCAGAAGCTGTATACACAAAAGAAGGACGTGAACAAACACGTGCAAACATTGCGTACTATAAAGAAAATGCCCGCATCATCAAAGAAGGTCTTGAATCTATCGGCCTTACTGTATACGGCGGTGTGGACGCTCCATATATTTGGCTTAAAACGCCTGGCAATATGACTAGTTGGGAATTATTCGACATCTTGCTCGAACAAGTTCAAATCGTATCTACACCAGGCTCTGGCTTTGGCCCTCATGGTGAAGGTTACCTTCGTTTAACAGCATTCGGCAGTCGTGAAAATACAATTCGCGCCGTTGAAAGAATCAAAACATTACAATTCTAATATGATTATGTCTATATTTAGGTTTAGATTTATATCTTGATTTATATTTAGATTACATTAAATCTGGATTATGTGATTTAAAATAGTTTATATCTATAAAACCAAAAGACCGATTACAATCCTTCAATAGGAATGTAGTCGGTCTTTTTTTATATACCCTTACATATATGAATATTTAATTCAAGTATTCCTTAACACTATAGTACTAACAAATAACATCCCCATATTATTTGTGTCCGCTATATTTACCATTAATTAAAAGTTATGACGAATCCCTGCGTCAATGCGATAGGAATTGTCTATGATAGCACCAAAGTTTTTAGTGAAAGTCCCATAAATATATGTATTAGGACGTACGCTCCATGAACCACCTAACTCAAAATCTAGCCATGTATCTTTAAGGTTCACTTCACTACCTGTGGTTGGCTCACCGGTCATGCTATAAGTAGCTTTCATTTTACCAGAGAATTCATGCGCTAATGCAGCTTTGAGGAAGAGATTGCTGTTCTTACTTTCCTTACCAATACCTACAGCGATACGACCGATAACGGAATTCACTGCATCGGAGTTAATATGCACTGTGCTACCTGTATTTGTACGAGCATCAAAGTTTACACCAGACAATCGACTAAGCGTCAATTCTGCGTTAGGATCGATGTAAAAACCATTGTCTTTCTTGATTCGTTTACCATATTCAACGCTCAAAGAGGTACCTGTATTGCTGTAATCTCCGCTCAAACTTGTACCCAAGCTATTGCGTACAGTGAAATCATTTTTCAAACGACTTACTTTACCAATAACATCGAAGTAACGA
>JAGZGB010000188.1 GCA_018367495.1 Veillonella sp.
TTAACAATATGTATGGCCTATGTGGTATCTGTGTATATGTACCTATCTATATACCTATGCATATATCACAACTCGGTCATTAACTATGGTTTTATTATAACCATATTGCATAGTTAAGTCTGTATCTGTAGGTACAGATTTGATAATTATTCTAAAAAACCACTCATAGATAATCAAATTCTATACATTACCGTACAATAGATTTCCTATGAGTGGTTACGAGCATATGTAGTTTTAATAGCGGGTTGTTTATTATCTAGCTTAAATAAGCTAGGATAATGTCCGATTATTTATTCTCAGGCTTAGATAATCCTGGGATAGCTTTATAGATATATAACGCAATATATCCATCAACTATACTATGAATGATGGTCCCGCCACCAACAAGGACAAATACGACGTAGATAAGATTGATATTTGGCATCGTAGTCGTAGTATAGAACAAGAGGCATGCTAATACTTCACCGATGGCGTGAATAATGGCACAGACAAGGTTAAATGCAGCGAAAGATAACACCCCTGTTAATACACCTGGATGATGTTTAATATAATAGGCCCCCATCAAAGCAAAGATAATATGAGAGGCAGCGCGCATAACGATAACAAGAGGGAACCCTGCTACGAAGAAACCTAGCGTAGAACCTATTACGACACAAGCAGCCATCTTACGAGACAAGAACATAGCCAGGAATATAGGTACATGACTAGCCAATGTATACGAAGCCGGTGGAATGACAACTTTCAGAGGCATCATAATAGGAATCATGATAGCTAATGCCATCAATAAAGCAGTAATAGTTAAATTTCGATACATGGAAGAATTCATAAAGGCCTCCTTGGAAATGTTTTGCCCACTGATTACATCTACAATATTCTAATGCATAAATTTTTAATATATTAAATACGGACTATAAATATCTTTAATTTCCTACACTACCCCACAAGTTTAGGATTACCACACCCACTACAATAAGAGCAATACCTAATATAGTGTAAATATTATAGCCCTCACTAAAGATAAAGACCGAAATGAGTGCTGTCACCACGAGCCCTATAGATAAGGCAAGTAAAAAATAAGATAACATAACTCCTCCTACAAAAAAGAGAGGGCCTTACAACCCTCTCTTCAATACATAAGTACGCACTCAATTGCACCTATTATAAGCGTTCGATAACAGCTTGCGCCATTTCTGTGGTACCTACGCGTTTCAAGCCTTCGCGGTAGATATCGCCTGTGCGGTAACCATCAACGAGCACTTGTTCAACAGCTTTTTCAATAGCGTCAGCCACTTGAGGCAAATCAAGAGAGTGACGGCACATCATAGCTGCGGACAAGATTGTACCCAATGGATTCGCCAAGTTTTGGCCCATAATGTCTGGTGCGGAACCGTGGATTGGCTCATACAATGCTGTGCCAGTACCCATGGATGCAGATGGTAAAAGCCCGATAGAACCAGAAATAACAGCGCCTTCGTCAGACAAGATATCGCCGAACAAGTTT
>JAGZGB010000189.1 GCA_018367495.1 Veillonella sp.
CGTGTAGGAAAGTTAAAATATAATCCGAAATAAAACCAGAACTTATCTTCTGTTGTTATATCTTTACAATCAAGCTCTAAAACAGAATCATAGTTATTACGTAGATTATCCATTTCCATAAATCCGTCATAAGAGACATATGTTAATTTATTGATATAGTTCACTTGTTGGTAACCTCTATTTATTCAGAACTCAGAAAATATACAAAGATTTTTCATCATACAGTTCATTAGCAAAAATATCGCTTATTGTATATCCTTCTAAGCAGGGTATCGTTAAAAAAGTATCTAAATCAGGTTCTTTAATGACACATTCATCATTAACCCAAAATTCCCAAATAACATTATTTGGAGTTATAAAACATTCTAATCCTTTATATGAAAATTCAATTTCTTCATTCATAGCCAAGTAACTTCGTATTTCATTCAATCGATTCATGGTTTTGTTGATAGCTCCCTCTATTAGTCCAAATATATTTATAGAGTTGTGATTGTCTTTCTACATAAAAATATTATCCATCTTGAAATTTTCTTTTCTACATACGATATTAAATAAACCATCAGAAAGGCGTATCAAAAAATGTTCTATATCTTTAGCATCTAAAAGATTAGCACTATCATGCACCAATTTCTCTATTAATGTAGAGTTAGTAACCTTATAAAAAAAATGATGTGGAAAATCTTTTCTATCTACACCTGATGTAAAATTAAATTCATTTAAATACAATGCTTGCTCATTAGTATAAGAAAAGTTTATTACTTCATTAGCCTCTACAGATATCTTTTTATTATTATCATCAGTTAAGACTAACTTGATACTATCTAAATCATAAGTAAACGAAGTTATATCCAAAAAAACAGTATTAGCCAAAATTTTATATGCTGGAATCCATATGTTGTTCATTATATCCTCACTGTTTTCTTTTACGTCCTAAATATTTATAAACATAACCCCAACCAAAATAAAATACTAATATTGTGATATAAGAAGCAATGAAGAAATAAATATCATTTTCATCTTCTATTATTTCAGGATTTATAATTAGACTAACGGTCATACCTATAAAAAGAAAGATGAATATACCTCGCACAAAATAATTATAGATTTTTAAAAACATATATTTACTCCCACAATAAAAACTATACTTTCACAACACAATTAAAATTTCAATTCTAATATATCACAACTCTTATATAACTTCATATAATAAAACGAGGTATCGTATTCCAAATACAATACCTCGTTTTATTATGAACTTTAATCATCTAAAATTGCTTAAATATTATAGCTATTAATATAGCAAAGCCACTACCTAAGCTACTCCGTCAAAGAACGTAATGACCGTAATTTCTCTCGGACAGTTAATACGAATAGGGAACCAATGTCCAGATCCATTATTTACGTAACATACGCTATTTTTCTCTGTATAGCGTCCTTTTACATATGGTGTACCAATCGGTACCCAAG
>JAGZGB010000190.1 GCA_018367495.1 Veillonella sp.
TATGATACAATATGTACATCATGCGGGCGTAGTTCATCGGTAGAATGCGAGCTTCCCAAGCTTGAGAGGAGGGTTCGATTCCCTTCGCCCGCTCCATATATAAAATGCCGTGATATGATATACGTCACGGTTATTTTTTTATATTATGATATAATAAATATAGATTTAAATAGTATATTTTTTACAAGGAGTATTTCATGAAATTAAGCGCAAGAAACCAATTAAAAGGTACAATCGTTGAAATTCAAGAAGGTGCTGTAAACGCAATTGTAAAAATTAATGTAGGTAACGATAACATTCTTACAGCGGATATTACAGTTCAATCCGTAAAAGACTTAGGCTTAGCAGTTGGCAAAGAAGTTGTAGCTGTTATCAAATCCACTAGCGTAATGGTTGGTGTAGAATAATAAAACTAGAGTCGCTTCGGCGGCTCTTTTTTGTATATAAATTAATTTTGATTAAATTGATATGTATAAAAATGAGCTCTGTAAGCTATTTTAAAGTAGCTTACAGGGCTCATTTTATGTTTTATATAGTTACTACAATAGAAGATATATTTACCGGTTTATGAACTTATTTAATTTCTTTTTATATGCGATGCCATAGGTACTACGTACTAAAGTAACGGGTATTTACAAGTTTTTGAAGAATCTCAACAGCTGTACGGTTCGGTAACATTGGCACGATGTACCGCGTTACCGTATTGATTTAGTTTGCCTCCTACCACTAGACGCGGCTTCCTATCACACTCGCCCATGATCATGTTTAAAATAGTCTTTTAATGCACGGTTCTAATGGTAGGGCTTCGTCGAAGGTGATGTGTGGGCCCCATGCGTCGCATAGATCTAATTACTTTTCGGTGGCCCTACTTGCTTCCTCACTGTGGATTTCCCTTCTCTGCTTCGCAGCTCGGTAAATCTTACGTTTGGAAGAAGGTGATGTGTGGGCCTCATGCGTCGCTACGCTCCTCTGTGGCCTCACACCCTACCCTTCCCAGCTCCGTCTGACACGGACACATAGATAGATAATACTTGTACAACTTTGGCTGGAGACGGCTCTAGAAGGAATTAGAATGTGCTCGTTAGAGCAAAAAATAGAGGGCCAACCCTTTTAGGGTTGACCCTCTATTTCGTTAATCAGCGAGTTCTCATGTACGGTTCTTCTCTCCAGTATACTGGGTGTTCGTCGCTGTGGATGGCCTTATGTAGCTTCGCTACATGTCCATCTTACGCTCCGAACTAAGCGATGCAGTGAATCTGTCGTCGCTTCGCTTCTCCATCTTCTACTGCCCTGCTCACCAGGTACCCTGGGAGGATAGGAAGCCATACAACAAAAAAAGACACACCCTCAGGTGTGCCTTTAAGCAATCAGCAGCTTCCTATCCTCCCAGGCCGTCTCCAGCCAAGTACTTTCGGCGTTTATGAGCTTAACTACTGTGTTCGAGATGGGAACAGGTGGATCCTC
>JAGZGB010000191.1 GCA_018367495.1 Veillonella sp.
CGCCTAGGTGGCATGGGCATCGGTTACGCTGGCGGCCTTGGGGTTGTGTTGTTAAGCCTTGGTATGGGGATGTTTCCGGGACAGATTCCATGGGATGTAATTCTGATTATCATGTCTGCTATCGCAGCCATCTGTGCCTTACAGTTAGCCGGCGGTCTTGATTATTTGGTGCGCATTGCTGAAAGTATTTTGCGTAAAAATCCTAAGCATATCAACTACTTAGCACCAACTGTTACGTATTTCTTAACTATTCTAGCGGGTACTGGTCATACAGCATTCTCTATGATTCCAGTAATCGTAGAGGTGGCGAAAAGTGAAAACATTAAGCCATCTGTGCCATTATCTATCGCTGTTGTAGCGAGTCAAATTGGTATCACAGCGAGTCCTGTATCTGCAGCAGTAGTTGCTATGAGTGGGTTCCTTGAGCCATATGGTGTTAATTATCCTACATTGCTCGCCATCTGTATTTCCACAACATTTGTAGGGGTTATGATTACGGCATTTATCATGTCTACCTTTGCGAATAATGATTTATCTTCTGATCCAGTATATCAAGAACGTTTGGCGGCAGGTCATGTGACGCCACCTCGTGAAAAAAGCACTGATTTCCATTTAAAACCAGGCGCAAAAACTTCTGTATTAATCTTCTTGATTGGTATCATTTGTATCGTATTCTACGCAACAGCAATTTCCAAAAATATTGGTATTATTAAACCAGTTATTTTTGGTCGAAACGATGCTATCATCGGATTTATGATGATTATTGCGGCTGCTATAACATTCTTCTGTAAGCTTGATACAGCAGAACTTGTTAATACAAGTACATTCAAATCTGGCTTATCTGCTTGTGTTTGCGTACTAGGTGTAGCATGGTTGGGCGATACTTTTGTAAAAGGTCATATTCCTGAAATTAAAGCACTCGCTTCTAGCATGGTAACAGCATATCCGTTCCTATTGGCGGTAGCCTTCTTCTTTGCAAGTACATTGTTGTATAGCCAAGCGGCAACTACACAAGCTTTGGTACCAGCTGTAATTCTAGCTCTCGGTATTACACCAGAGAACACAGGATCTGTTTATATTATTATCGCATCCTTCGCAGCTGTATCTGCACTCTTCGTATTGCCTACATATCCAACACTTTTGGGGGCTGTACAAATGGACGATACGGGCTCTACGCGAATCGGTAAGCTTGTATTTAACCATCCGTTCTTTATTCCAGGCGTACTTGCCATCGCCATTTCTGTAGCACTCGGTTTCGTAGTGGCTCCGTTGATGCTGTAATTGGTGAAAGCTAAATAAGGTTAATACAAAATATATTTTAAAACTAAAAAGGACGTAACTATCAGTTGCGTCCTTTTTGTTGTTTAAACATTAGTTGTCTATTTTCTACTTCTTGTTTTTGCACTTCTTACAAATCCCTGCGATCTCAAGGTGATGTTCCGTTACAGTAAATCCTGC
>JAGZGB010000026.1 GCA_018367495.1 Veillonella sp.
TACTGTCCACGCAATAACTGCTAAGGTGAGTAATATGATACAAAGCATCCACAGAATTATTACGAAATAGAGCAATAATTTTAGTACATATAATACATCAAACCATATACTATGACGATCTTCTAATCGCGCCATATATTCGGAGAGATAGCACACCCAAAATGGAGCTTTCGTATTAGGATTCAGTTTCTTCCAGTACAGCATAATATACGGCGTTACAAAACAACCTACAAACACTAAATATGTAAGAAATAGAGGTGTTTCTATATTATGTTGGGACATAAACCCTGACCAGTCTACGACCATTAGACCACCAAGGTATAGAAAAACAAACCAATATATAAATCCTACCACCTTTATAATAAGGCGAATCATCTGTTTGCCACCCATATCTATAATCCTACTAATGTTTTAAATCGCGCATTATTGTGAAAGCGCTCAAAATGGTCTTGTTCTGCTGCCACAGCTTTTACAGATGGATCAATGTTAATCGCCTTTTCAAGCCAATCAAGGGCCTTAGTATCATCCCCTTGGTCTGCATAAATGGTAGCAATACCATATACAGACCAAGTGTTGCTAGGGTCCTTTTCTAATACCTTTTCAAACCATTGTTTGGACTCATTTAATTGGCCTTGTAATTTATACACCATGGCCATGTTGTAGTAATTCGCTACATTATTAGGATCTAAATCATAGGCCTTTTTAGTATCTGCTAAACCTTTAGTAGTATCTCCATTTAAAGCCGTAGCAAAGCCACGAACCGAATAAGCGTCTGCATTATTTGGATAATCCTTAATAGACGCTGTTGCTTCCTCGATGGCTTTCGCATAATCACCAGAGGATAGAGCTTGCTTAGCGGCAGTTAAATGGCTATCTAGATTAGTCATTTTGCTACTGTCTTGATTGGATGTACTAGAACTCTTAGTATTATTTTCTGTATTACTATTATTTGTATTCTGATTTAATCCACAACCACTAATAAATATAAGTAAAGCCAGGATGGATAAAAGTCTTCTCATATTATATATTCCATTCTTAAATAATATCTCCAAGATGCATATCATAATGATATAAGAAAAAGGACGAGCTGCCACTCGTCCTTTTTTTGTTATATTGTAGGTAATTTCATACACTCTACTACCTACGTATAGTATATCATACTTAATAGAAAATAAACCCCTAATAGATAATACTAGAATCTTATTCAAGTAATATTATTTTTTAGCTGTAGAGCAACGATCTAATAGGAATGCAACGCCTACAAATGGAATGCCGCCGTTTTCACCAAGACCAATTTCACATGTGGAACTGGAACTTACGCCTAGTGTTGCGCCGTATTCAGCAATTTCACCAGCCAAGTCTTTTGTAGCCGCTTTGTTAAGTTCTGGTGTGAAGAAACCTTTTTGACCAGCAAAGCCGTCGCATGCGAAGGATTTGATATTGAATACATGGTCTGTGCATAGACGAGCCAAGTCTTCAATGTATTGAGATTTACCTAAAGATTTAATCTTACATTGTTTATGTACAATTACGCGTTCATCGCATTTTTCGATGTCGAGATGAGGTACTACATATTTGCACAAGAATTCAGAAATATCATTGATTTCTAAGTCTGGCATGTGTTTGAAAGCATGATTGAAGCACGCACTATGGTCAATCACGATTGGATATTTACCATTTTGAGATGCTTTCATCAATGCATCGTGCAAGTCTTTAACAGCGCGTTCATGAACGTCATCGTAGTTTTCAAAGCTCAAGCCACAGCAGAGGTTTTCGATATGTTCTGGATAGATAATATCGATATGAGCCTTGTTACAGAGGCTTTCTACAACTTGTTGTAAGCTGCGATCATCGTCATAACCTTGGTTAGGTTTAAATGCGCGGTTTGCACATGTACTGAAATATACAACCTTTTCAAAGTTTGTAGGTTTAATGCGGTTTTTCAATTTATAGCGATTAGCTTTAGGAGTTGTTTTAGGAACATATGGTGTAACACCTGTTACGCCATGTAAGCCTTCAGTAATCTTAGAAATTGCTTTTTGTGTAATGATGGAACCTGCAATACCTTCAAGACTCACACCAGCACGACACATTTGAAGCGTTGTGGAGAAGTTATCGTAGATTTTCTTAGCCAATTCTGGTGCAGGTGGATCGATGCGACGCATGGATAATGCGATTTGAGCAGTATCGATGCTAAGTGGGCAAAGGCCTTTACACATAGAGCAAGCTGCACAGGTTTCAACACCAAAGTATTCGTAACCTTTTCTAAGTTCAGACGCCAATGTGAAGTTACCTTCGTTTTCAAGACGTTTAGTTTCACGCAATAAAGCGATACGTTGACGAGGAGTCAATGTTAAATTACGGCTTGGACAATGTTTTTCACAGAAACCGCATTCCATACAGATTGTGAAAGCATCATCAATAACGCATTGAGCTTTAAGATTTTTCTTGTACACATCTGGATCATCAGTAATCATAACATCAGGATTCAAGATACGAGTAGGGTCAAAGATAGCTTTAATGCGACGGTTAATTTCGTACGCTTTACGGCCCCATTCCATTTCAACAAATGGTGCCACCATACGACCTGTACCATGTTCAGCTTTCAAAGAGCCACCGAAACCAGATACACGTTCGGACATTTCTTTAACCAAATCACCGAAGTTCTTAGTATCTTTAGGATCATTAAAGTCAGGTGTAATGTTAAAGTGAACGTTACCAGACAAAGCATGACCGAAGATTACACCACCGTCTACGAAATCGTATTTATGGAATAATTCAGTAAGCATTTCGATGCCTTTAGTGAAGTCTTCGATTTGGAAGCAAACGTCTTCTGTGATAACTGTTGTACCTTTTCTACGTTGACCACCAACGATTGGCAAGATACCTTTACGAATTGCCCACCAGGAATCGTATTCTTTAGGATCTTGAGAATAAAGACTTGGAATTGCTGTTGGAATATCTTTTAATTGTTCTTTAATGAAAGCTAAGTTTTCATCTACAGTTTCTTTGGAATAGCTTTCAGTTTGGAACAAGATTGCACTTGTACCTTCTGGTACTTCGCGAACGAAATCAGGTACATTTTCAAGAGTTTGAACTGCTTTTAGGGATTGATAGTCCATCATTTCAGCAGCAACAACCTTTTCACGGCCCATATTAGCCAACGCTACAACTGCAAGAGATGCATCGTTTAATGTACGGAAGAACATAAGGCCGCAACCTTTATGAGGTACATCTTCAACTGTGTTGTACACGATTTCAGATACGAAACCCAACGTACCTTCAGAACCGATGAATAAGTGATTGATGATGTCGATGATATCTTCAAAATCAACGAGAGAGTTCAAGCCATAGCCTGTAGTATTTTTGATTTTATATTTATGATGAATCAAATGAGTCAATTCTTCATCAGCCAAGATTTCTTTACGCAATTGTAAGATATCTTCAACCATTTGAGGTTTTTCTTTTAGGAATTGCTCAATGCTCTTTTTATCAGATGTATCAAGAACAGTACCATCTAGTAATACAACGCGAATGGAACGGATTGTTTTATAGGAGTTTTGAGCCGTACCACAGCACATACCAGAGGAGTTATTGTTCAAAATACCGCCTACTAATGCTGTGGCAAGTGTAGCAGGATCTGGACCGATTTTGCGGTTATATGGTTTCAATAAATCGTTCGCATCGGAACCGATAACACCACATTCACATTTTAAAGCCTTCCCATCGTCGATAACTTCCATTTTTTTGAAGCCATCATTACATACGATGAGAACATCTTCACTGGAACATTGACCAGACAAAGAAGAACCAGCCGCACGGAATGTGAATGGTGTACCACATTGATGGCACAAACGAATAAGGCGTCTTACTTCACGTTCATCCTCAGCCTTTACAACCACTTTTGGTAAATAACTATAGCAGGATGCGTCAACACCATATGCATAACGACGTAAATGATCTGTATACACGCGATCTTTACAAATCTCTTTTGCCTCCTTGGCAAAACGTTCATAATCTTTTATAAGCGTACTCACTTGTATTGCCTCCTATCCTCTTTTAAGGAATTTGTTTTACTCTTAGTATACGCCGTTCTCATTCTCACTACTATAATTATGCATAAATTATATGCCTCCTAACAAATCTCGATATTCCTCTGCTTTTTATTTATTTAGTTGAAAGTGCATCTCAATGGCATTATCATGTACCCATTTTTTCACATGATAAAATAAAACTATTTTATTTTCTAAGTATATCCACAACTATATAATCAAGTAGAGCTAAATCATCGATAAAACGTGAGTTACACTGCATATTATTCTATAGGAAATAGTTTACAAAAATTATGCATAAAATTGGTATAATTTATTTATTTCAATTTTCTCATTCTCATTTATATTTAAGTATGACTTTTAATCATACCTTTTTAGATACCCCCTCTACCTATCATTTTCTTACATATAAAAAGTCCTCTAGTGATATAACTCTATCGAGTAACCACTAAAGGATTTATATTATCCAATAATACCAGACTTAAGAATAAGACGTACAGCTAGGGCAAAGACTGCAACGCTCATAAGGGCAAGGATAGATTTTGCTTTCAACCGTTTAGCAATTCGCGCCCCTACTTGGGCCCCAAAGATAGCGCCAACACTAGTAGGAATAGCAATACTAAATACGATATGATTTTCCAATAAATGCGTTATAACGCCTATCATTGTAGATACGGCAAGGATGGATTGACTTGTAGCTGTAGCCATATGGGTAGGAAACCCCATGAGATAAATCAAAGCCGGCACATGGATAAGGCCACCACCAATACCAAAAATACTGGAGATAAAACCTACAAAAAAGCTAATGCTAATACCGATAGGCTTGCTATACGTTAGCTGATCAAGGGTAAGGCTTTCTTCCTTTCGTTCCCCTTTGCGGAAATTCTTAAACCCAATCAAACCAGAAGCACAAAGCATAAAGCACCCAAAGGCAAACATAAAGCCTTTACCAGAGAACCACCCCGACATTTGAGCCCCTAAGATAGCCCCTGGCAAGGTAGCTAAACTAAAGACAATAGCTGCACTAATCAGCACCTTTTTCTGTTTAATATAAGCTATAGAACCAGAAATAGCATTACACATAACAGAAAATAGCGATGTCCCTACAATCATAGACGGAGACCACTCAGGAAACCAATACATAAAGAGAGGCACAAAGACAAGGCCACCACCTGCACCGATAATGGTGCCAAGCATAGCTGCTAAAAAACCAACTATAGTAAAGAATATATAGAATACTATTATATTATCTAGCATAATAAGGCCTCCCTTTACTTAGATTGGAAAAATTCCTTAGCCGCCTTCAATCGACCTCGTTCACAGGAAACTTGCAACTCATCACCTGATTCAAGTTTTACATCACCAAGAGGTACAATATATGTTCCATTTCGGCGAATACTTACGATGAGTGTCCCATCTGGCAAAGCCAAGTCTTGTAATTGTACGTCTGTATAATTTGCCACAACAGGTACTTTAGTTTGGAAGAAGGTTTGTACAGATTCTAAATTGTTCTGACCACTCATGGCTTGTAATAAGGAATCGTAAATCGGTGGTTCTTTTAAAAGCTCTGCCACAAGGTACGCCACGATGGTAACAGTACCGATGGCATAAATGTTAGAGAAACTATTCGTCATTTCAAGAACGAGTAAAATCGCCAAAATTGGGGTCCGCATAGCTGCTGCTAGCATACCACCCATAGCACAAATAACGAATTGTGGTACAAAATCAGGGGAAATAATGCCAACAGACGAAAGCAAGCTTTCACAGAAGGCACCTGCAGAGGCCCCAATAACGAGCATAGGTAAAAATATACCGCCTTGCGCACCACTGCCATAACAGAAGGTGGTAAGTAAAATCTTACCTAGAACAATACCGCCTAAAAGCATTACCCCATGCGATTGAAAAGCTAGCTGTCCTACAAGATCATTTCCTCCACCCAAAAGGAGTTGCGAGTCATAGCCGATAACAGCAACAGTGACAAAGGTAAGAGCCAATTTCAAGAATCGAGAGCATTTGAGCCATTCAAAGAATTTCTTGAATGCAAAGATCATGCGACAGAAAAGTACTCCGCAAAGGCCCATAATAACACCAACCATGAGAAGTACTGGGAAATACTCAAGAGGTACCCCTGAAGTTACTGAAAACCCAAGAGCAGGTTCAAGGCCAAAAATACTAACCGTAATATAGTTAGAAATTAGTGTGGCCACAAAGGTTGGCACAACGAGATAGGGATAAAAACTTTTATGTACCTCTTCAAAGACGAACATCGCTCCCGAAACCGGTGCACTAAATGCAGCCGTTAAGCCAGCCCCTGCACCAGCAGAGGTTAAAATTCTTTGTTCTCGTAAGTCTGAATTCATCCAATAGGATACGATTTTACCTGCAGAACCACCAATTTGTACAGCTGGACCTTCACGACCTACAGAAAAGCCTGCAAAACCAGTTAATACACCACCAATCATCTTAGAGGCAAGCGTTCGATACGGTTTCATATCAAAGAGTCCCAGCATCTCCCCTTCGATTTGAGGAATACCAGAGCCACCAGATAATGGAGCCCACGCGAGCAATCGATCTACGATAAAGGCAAAGATGACCATTGCTACAAGCCATCCTATGGCCCATTCCAGAGTAATACCGTCCATCAAACGCCAACGAATATGTTCAGATTCAAGGATCAAATAACGATAGGTAGCGCCACAAAAACCTGCAATAACACCCACAAGAGCGCCCTTACCAATGAGCTCTGTCAAAAGCATACGATTCATGGACATATCTGCTAAAGTAGAACTGCGCTTATTAAATTTCCATAGCCTCATAACATTCCTCCTTAGCATTGACATTACATTTAATATCACACAAATTATGTATTCATATCATTAGTATACTTATGTAAACCACCATTTTCAAGAAAGGAATACAAAGCTAGCCACCTCTAATATGAGGTGGCTAATTTTATATACCTCTGTTCATTTTCATAAGCAAGATTCGTTTAACAGATTCATCTAATCTCTCTTTAGAGATACGACCGTCTTTTACCGCTTTCATAAGTCCATTATAAGCCTCTTGCATATGTTCGTACTCATGACACACAAGTAAGATATCACTACCAGCCAAAATAGATTGAACAGCCATATCACCAAATGTGTAATGTTTTGCAAGAGCGCCCATGTCCATATCGTCAGTTACAACAACGCCATTATATCCCATATCCTTACGCAACCAATCTGTAATGATTGCTTTAGATAAGCTAGATGGATGATCAGGATCGATTTGAGGGTACATCGCATGGGATACCATAATTGCATATGTATTCGGTTTAGACTGCTTAATAAGATCTACAAATACCTTTGTATCTTCATTCAACAAAGTCTCTTTAGATACTGGCACAACACTTGTATCAGCATGTAAATCGACATCCGTTTTACCAATTCCCGGGAAATGTTTGTAAGAATACCACAATCCCGCTTCTTCATAGGCCTTACCTACAGCGCTAGCATAGCGTACAACCTCATCAGGGTTCGTACTAAAAGAACGTCCATAGGTTAAACCTAAGTCAGCAACAGGGGCAAAGTTAATATTAAAGCCTAAGTCTTTTAGCTCAGTACCCACCTGCTTTGCCAAGGATGCCGCTTGTTCAACAGATTCCTTGCCAACCTCTTCTGCAGGAGGCACCTTAATCAACTGATCCTCCATGCGCGCTACGGCACCGCCTTCTTGATCAATGCCGATGAATAATGGCGTAAGGCCAGCGCTTTTACCAGTTTTATTAATATCCGTAATAAGCGATTTAACTTGATCCTTGGACTCCATATTTCGATCAAATAAAATAATGCCACCCACACGGTACTCGTTGAGCATAAATTTGGCATCATCATTCAAGGTCTTGCCGTGAATGCCAATCATCAACAATTGGCCTACCTTGTCTGTATCGGACATATTAGCTACTAATTTATCTACCTTTTCCTCTGGTGAAAGCTCACTCTGTGCTACAGATTCATAGGTTACAGGCTCCGCCTTTGAAGTAAATGGATTATGTAAACCGCAACCCGTTGTAAGCGCCAATACGCCAATCATCGTTGCTGCTACAATACGTCGAAACATATATACCTCCCATAATGTATTAAAAGTATTATATATAGTATATCAAAAAATAAAGACCGCCCCAACAACGCCAATACATCTAGTGAATCACGAGCACGAAAAAAAGACTATTACCCAAAACCTACGAATATATACCGTATTGGTTCGAAGTAATAGTCTTTATATGAGTTACGCTCAAACTTACGCTTAACTTTTGTTTAGTCTTAAATTTTGCCTTGCTCTTTCATTTCTGCTAAAAGCTTTACGATGCGAGGGCCACAGCCTTTACCACCACAAGCACCTGTACCGGCACGAGTTGCTTCTTTTACCTCAGGAAATGTATGAGCACCATTTAAAATAGCTTCCTTAATTGTTTTACGTGTAATGCTACGACATGTACACACCTTTGTAAGCTTGTCCAGAATCGCCTCTGGCACTTGATTTTCTTCAAAATCCATATGTAGTTCCTCTTCTATTCACTTGAATATCTATATACTATATCAAAATACACTGTAATATTAATATATCGAAAATTTACGATTTCTGTATTTAGTATACCACATTCCAAAAGCTATATCGATAGTTTTTAATATAAATATACTAATACTGATTAATCAAAAGCCTCTACCGTATAAGAATATCCCATACGACAGAGGTTTTTAGTATTTATTTTATATAAAAATATTCAGTATATCCATCAGCATATATCTACGAGGGATGGCTACTATCCTATTTATAGTATTGTACCAATGATAGCAAAATAGATTTTGAAAATCGTTTCTTGCAATGGGCGTATAATCATAGAAATAATCGGTGTATTAATAAGGATGATAAAGAATATTAGGTTAACCATCCCTAATTGATAGTATTTAATCTGCCATTCTACTGGTAGCCATGGCAATATGATATTAAATCCTGGTAATGGTGGGAATGGAATCAAACAGAATAGAGAAATACCGATACTATACAAAATGATATATTGCAGAATCATATCAAGACCTTGAGACGTAATAAGGTTAAAATTACCTAGTAATAGATATATAAAGGTAAATATGAAGCCTGTAATCAAACCCGCTACCGGACCAGAAAAGGCAAGCAAAGTCATATCACGACGTGGGTCTTTAAAATAGGATGGATTAATTGCCATTCCCTTCGGCCATCCGAATCCAACAAGAATTATACAGAGAGTCCCAATTAAATCAAGATGTGCAAAGGGAGACAATGTAAGCCGTCCCGCCATACGTGGTGTTGGATCTCCAAGCCATGTTGCCACCTTAGCCTCTGCATAGCCATAGATAGAAAAAATAATGATAATAGCAGGAACACTAGCTAAAATCTGAATTGGATTAAAATCAAACATAGAACTCCTTTATGAGTTATGTAACTCCTTTATTGTTTTGCTTCCCATGCGGCAAAGCCATCTTGAATACAACGAAGGGCATTCAAGGTACGCGGATAGCCTATATACGGCACGCATTGGGAGGCGATGTTAATCAAATATTGTTTACTATTGCCTACGTTCAAGTTACCTTCTACATGAGCTTTAAGTTGTGGTTCACAGCCACCTTGAGCCGCCAAGAAACAGAATGTAATCATTTCACGATGAGCCACACTTAAGCCTTTACGAGTATAGTAATCACCAAACATATTAGCAAGCCACTTTTTGATATGACGTGTATCTTCAGGTCCTTCTTGGTAAGAATTACGAATGGACTCTCCAAAAATTTCGACCTGTTTTTCTAATCCCTTTTCAAAACGAGATTCACTAGTAATTGTACTGCGAGATGGATCTGACACAGTTGCCCCACGATAGTCAAAAATCTTATTTGTGACCTTGAAAAATGGGCGCACACGACCAATACCTAAGTATGGAACAGCTTGATAAAGGAGCTCTATCACTTCATCGGGAATCAAGCCAAAGTTAAGTGCTGGTGGTAACATCAAAGCATATTCATCAACAGCAGTGACACCTACTAATGTTGCAAGGATAGCCAAGAAACGATCCTTTGCAGGCACATTTCGCCCCTCTTCGGTAATAACTTCATCGAATGCGAAATTATCAAATAATACCTCAAACTCAGGGTCGATATAACCTGCTGGAGCTGCAATATCAGGGAACATACGCTCTGTATAAGCTTGGGCAAATTCAGATTTAGACATAAAAACCTCCATAAACAGCACTGGTGAAAGCCCACAAGAGCTTTCACCAGCAATAGTTATGTAATTATTACGGCATGAGCCATCAAATTATAACGCTGGGAAAGAGAAGTTAGTGCCGTATACTTCTTTCCAAGCAGCCAAGAACATATTATATTCGTTGGAACCAGGAGTGATTTGGTAAGCTTGACCATCTGGAGCAAAACGATATACAGTATGCAAACTTGGATGAACAAGGTATTTGAATAATGTAGCTGTACCATATTGGTTATTATGCATGTTCACTACATTGATGCCGAATACATAGTTACGGCTACCATCAATACCACTGAATTGGGATGCTTTATCAAAGAAATAAGTTTCTGCACCATTTGCACTATTTGGAACCTCTGGATAGTTAGCTAAACCATTCCAGTTCGCTGCATTAGCAACACCACCAACTAATAATGTACCAGCTAATACAAATGCACCTAATAAATTTTTATTCATAATGCTCTCCTTTTTTGCCTTTATGGCATTTACAAACAGGTCATACTCTCACATGACCTCAGCACAATACGTTATATGTATAGTATATCACATTTTATGAAAATATTAGATATATGAAATTACAGAATGTATGCATATGAGATCTTACTAGAGTAAACTAAATTAGCGCTTACTATTTCCTGCTTTTCTAGCATTTGCGTTATCGATTGCCTCTAACAATTTGTTAAGCAATATACGCATTTGCCGCGTTTCCTCAACGTCGAAGATTGGACCTGCAGCTTCAGCCAAGCGACGTGGTACATGAACTGCTTCGTCACGCAATTCTTTACCTGTCTCAGTAAGAGTGACCATAACGACACGTTCATCTTGACGACTACGCTTACGCTTCAAGAATGCTTTTTCTTCTAATTTCTTTAACAGTGGTGTTAATGTACCAGAATCAAGGCGTAAGACTTGGCCTAATTCTTTAACAGACAAATCACCATATTCCCATAATGCCATCATTACAATGTATTGAGTATATGTCAAATTTAAAGGATCCAAATGACCGCGATATGCATTAACAATTTCCTTCGCCACTACATAAAGTGGGAAGCTCAATTGGTTTTCTAGTTTCATGTATTCCGCATCAGGTACATCTTCTTTATGTTTGTAACCTTCGAGTACGCCAATTTTCGCCATATTCTACCTCCATATGCACACAATAATCTATAATTAATTGTACACAATTCTACGGTAAACAGTCAACGTAAAAACCCTACTTTGTCCATATTTTTTTTAATTTGTCAATTAATTAATGTATTTTTTCTTTTTTGTTAAAAACCTAGCAATTTCTATAGAATTAATGGCCTAAAATTGAACCATAAACAGTAGACCTATTAATAATTTTTATATCAGACTTCAACACCACTTGATGTTAACGCTGATTCAAGACGTCTTGCATGCTCTAATTCTTCTGGAATAGAATGTTCAATTAATTCCGCAATTCTATCAGCACCCTCTTCATTAGATTCTCGAACTTCATTAGCTAACTTAGCAAGAATTGTATCTGCAGATGCTTCAGCTTTATAGAAGTTAATCACCGTCTTAATAAAGTCTTCCTTTGTAGCAGGGCCTTCGCCTAATAAATGACTATACACACCACCATGAGCTGCATCTTCTGCAGCATTTTTATAAATAGCTTCTGCAATTTCATTAAAACCTAGTTCTTTAGCTAAAAAATACATAGTATATATACTTGTGAAAGCTTATATATTACATATTCAACATAATACTAATCATTATATTCAACAATTGATGTAGTATAATAAAGAAAACACTAGCTGCATTTTGCATTACATTTTATATCTAACAGGAGGTTACTATGAATACATTAGAATGTATCAAAACTCGTCATAGTACACGTAAATTTAAAGCTGATCAATTATCTCAAGAGCTTATCGATCAAGTGCTCGATGCTGGTCGCCGCGCCCCATCTGGTGGCAATACACAATTAACACACTTCATGGTAATTGCGAACCAAGATATTCTCAACGAGTTAGTAACACTCGTTCAGGAAGAATACGGAAAAATGCCGATTACTGAGAATACATTGCCTTACATGGTAAACATCATTAAAATGTCCGGTGAAGGCAAGTTTGTATTCAACTATAACGCCCCAGTTCTCATTGTACTAGCTAGTAAAGCAAGCTATGCAAACAACTTCGCCGATGTGTCTTGTGCTATGCAAAATATGATGCTCGCTTGCAACGAACTCGACCTTGGTAGCTGCTGGGTGAACCAAATCCGCCACCTACAGGATAACGAACGCATTCAAGCTAAAATGCGTGAACTCGGCCTCAGCGAAGATGAAAAAGTCTATGCTAGCCTTGCTATCGGTTATCCAGACTTACCAAATGGCCTTAACCGCCGCGAAATCGAACCAAAAGGCTATCCTGTAACATATATTGATTAATCCATACTAAAAGATAACCTATGCCATAATATAGACCTAGTATCGCTACGCAATTCGTAACAAATCAATATACTTAATATATAGTAAACAAAGCAATATAAAAGCGCTATCTATCCAATTACTCTAATTGAGTATCTTTCGGAATAGATAGCGCTATTTTATTTACCCTTCAAAGACGCGTTTGCGAGCAGCTTTTACAAGAACGAAATGATCATCCTCTACTACGTGATTGGATTTATAAGCCCATCGTAAGAGTAATGCGGAGTTCGCTACTACAAGGAGGCTACCACCGTTATGAACAAGAGCACCCCATACGGGAGACAAAGTACCAATCATAGCCAAGATGATGGCCACAAAGTTTAAAAGTAAGGAGAAAGAAAGGTTTACCTTGATAGTTGTCATCATGCGTTTGGACAGTGCCACTAGGTGAGGAATTTCTTTTACATTATCGTTTACAAGAACGATATCCGCAGCTTCTACAGCAATATCGCTACCAACACCGCCCATAGCAATGCCTACATCGGATTTTTTAAGAGCTGGTGCATCGTTTACACCATCGCCTACCATAGCTACAATATTGCCTTCTTGCTGTAATTTCGCAACCGTATCCATTTTGTCTTCTGGTAAGCAATCAGCAATAACATTAGGTACATTTAAGCGTTGACCAATTGTTTTAGCAGTGGCTACATGGTCACCTGTTAACAGTACAGGCATAACATGAAGATTGTTCAAAGATTCTACCACAGCGCGGCTTTCACGGCGAACACGGTCAGCTAACGCCACGTAACCTGCTAGTACACCATCAATAGCTACATATACAATAGATGCACCACGACTCAAATGGTCATGAACAGCGACCTTCACGAAATCAGCAACAGCTACATTAGATAGTGTCATCATCGCTTCGTTACCAGCTAACACAGATTTAGTATTTACAGTAGCCTCCAAACCTTTACCAGGTACCATACGGAAAGAATCTACCGTATCTAAGCTTTCACCATAACGGGACGTAAAGCCCTTTACAATCGCCTTGCCCAATGGATGCTCAGATTTAGTTTCTACAGAGGCTACCAAGCGATATAATTGGTCAGCAGGCATAGGACCTACTGTTTCAACGGAAGTCACCTCTGGCGTACCATAGGTCAACGTACCTGTTTTATCAAAAGTCATCGTATCAACCTTTGCCAACCGTTCCATAATATTGCCGCGGCGCACGAGAAAACCGTGTTGGCTAGCATTGGAAATAGCCGCCATAATCGCAGCCGGTGTAGCCAATACAAGAGCACAAGGACAGAACACAACGAGGATAGTTACAGCGCGGATGATTTCACCAGTCACCATATACGTACCAACTGCTGCCAAGAGCGCAATCACTACAATCCATGTGGCCCAACGGTCCGCAAGACTGACGATTTTTGCATTGCCTGGATCTGTAGACTTAACAAGCTTGATCATGCGTTGAATAGAGCTATCTTCTCCCTCTTTGGTAGCCGTCATATCAAAAGCACCAAATTGGTTCACCGTCCCCGAGAATACTTCGTCACCAATCGTTTTATCAACAGGCATGGATTCACCAGTCATAACAGATTGATCAATAGCTGTATCACCAGTCAAAATCGTGCCATCCACAGGGATTACTTCGCCTGGTAATACACGAATAACATCACCTACCGTTACAATATCTGCAGGTAACACCTCTTCCTTACCATTGCGAACGATACGCGCTGTAGCAGGTGTCAATTTAACGAGACGTTCAATGCCAGCTTGCGCTTTAGAAACAGTGAACTCTTCAAGCATAGCACCCAGTTGCATGATGAAAGCAATCTCTGCAGCGGCAAACACTTCGCCAATCGCTACCGCCGCAATAAGTGCCAAGGATACCAAGAGGTCAGCCTTTACGTCAAAATCCTCATACATAGCAACCGCCGCGCCCCACACGATGGGCAACCCACACAAAATAATAGTGAACCAAGCCCAGTCGAACGGTAATCCCAGACGAATGTCTAATAAACTAAATACTACGCCAATACCACCGGCTACTAATGTGATCTTTTCACGATTCAAATCGAACCACTCTGCGACTTTACTCCACCGTTCCATACGCACCTCCTGTGAAACCTTATATACCCATATGGGTATACCTTATGATTGCGTTATACCCCTATGGGTATATTTGTGTCAACAACAAAATGTGTACAAATATTTATATATACCCAAAAATATAGATAAATACTAGATCTAATGACATTATATAATTCATGCAATAACCTATTACACTGATGCATGAACAATCATTCATGTATATAAACCTTATCAATATGACAAAATAGAAGATATTTTAATGACCTATAGTCTATGCGCTAATACCATAATGGTGCACTAAAATAACTATTTATCATACTTAAAAATAAAATATAGTCGACTTTTAGTCATACATGGTATGATTAGAATGGAATTTTATAGAAAGGATGTGTGATGATGTCGATTTTCTCTCCAGCTCCTCACATTGAACGATTACCAGAGGGGCAAATCGATTCCACCTACAAACGTCTTCGTAAAGAAGTCTTTGCAGGTACATTTATTGGTTATGCTACATTCTATTTGATCCGCCAAAACTTTAGTTTGGCTGTTCCGTACATGATTGCTGAGTACGGTTACACAAAAGCGGATCTTGGTATTGTCATGACCCTCTTATCCGTAGCTTACGGTATAAGTAAATTTGTTATGGGTAATGCGTCTGACCGCTCTAACCCAAAATTCTTCTCCACAGTAGGTCTATTGCTCAGTGCTTTAGTTATGTTATTATTCGGTACCTTACCTGGTGTTTTAAGCAGTATTCCTATCATGTGTGTTCTTGCATTCTTAAATGGTTGGTTCCAAGGTATGGGGTATCCTCCATATGCGAAAAATATGGTAACTTGGTTCTCCCGTTCCGAACGCGGTGCTTGGTGGTCTTGGTGGAACGTGTCCCATAACCTCGGTGGCGGCATCATTGCTCCACTTGCTACTTTAGGTATCTATTTATTCGGTACATGGCATAGTATTTTCTTCTTCCCTGCGATTATTTCTATCGTTTTAGCCATTGTAACCTTCGTATTGTTAAAAGATACGCCTCAATCCTGTGGTTTACCACCTATTGAAGAATATAAACAAGAACCTATAGCAGCTGAAGTAAGTGATGAAAATAAAACTACCTTTAAAGAGATCTTCTACAAATATATTTTGCATAACAAATACTTATGGTACCTTGCAATTGCGAATATCTTTGTATACTTCATCCGTTACGGCGTAGTAAGCTGGGCTCCTACTTATTTGACTGCTGTAAAAGGCTTTACAAAAGAAGGTTCCCGTTGGGCTTACTTCTTATACGAATGGGCTGGTATTCCAGGCATGCTCGTAAGTGGTTACTTAAGTGACCGCGTATTCCGCGGCCGTCGTGCTCCAGCTACCATCTGCTTCATGCTATTCGTTATCTTGGCGATTCTTGTATACTGGTTCAACCCAGCAGGTAATATCCTCGTCGATAATCTAGCACTTATTGCTATCGGCTTCCTCATCTACGGTCCAGTTATGATGATTGGCCTTCAAGCAGCCGACATGGTACCACGTGTAGCAACAGGTGGTGCTACTGGTCTTACAGGCCTTCTTGGTTACCTCATCGGTTCCGCTGGTGCTGGTGCCTTCATGGGTCTCATGGTTGACCTCTACGGTTGGGATGGCGGTTTCGTTGCTCTTGTTGGTGCATGTATCCTCGCTATCGTATTCCTACTTCTCACACTTGGTGATAAATCCCAAGCTAAAAACTAATCAACAGCAAACTGCTGTATGAACGTAAAAAGCCCCTAGTAACACATGGTTACTAGGGGCTTTTACTATGCAAGACTATAGTAGCAACAAGACTGATATTAGAGTTTCAACGCCTCAATCCATTCTGCTTCTTTAAAACCAACCAGAACTTTATCTTCAAGTACTAAGATAGGGCGTTTTACAAGCATACCATTAGATGCTAATAGAGCTAGCTTTTCTTCTTCACTAAGATTTGGCAATTTATCCTTTAGTTGTTGTTCACGGTAAATCATACCAGACGTATTAAAGAATGCTTTCAAATCTTTACCAGACTGTGGATACCAAGCAGCAATTTCTTCAGCTGTAGGATTTTCAGACTTAATGTCACGATCTGTGTATGTAATATTATGATCATCTAAAAATTTCTTTGCTTTTTTGCATGTTGTGCATTTAGGATATTCAACGAATAACATAGCGTCTCCTTATAGTAATACTTAATGTTATAACTATATATTTATAAATTAAGTGTACCAAATATATCGAAAATTATCAATCAGCAGAGAATGGATTTACAACAAGAATGTAAGCCCCATAGCCACAAAGATAGCAGGCAATAGGTTTGCAATACGCACTTTACCAGGCCAAATGAGGTCGATACCGACACAGAAAATCAAAATGGACCCAACATAAGATAGATTATCGATAGCGCTCGGTGTCATTAGTGGTGCCGCAATGTGTGCCATAGCTGTAATAATCCATTGCGTGATGCCTACAGGAATAAAGGAGAACAACGCCCCCTTCCCCATGGAGGATGTCATAACCATAACGATAATACCATCGAGGATACCTTTTAACAGCAACGTTTGGTAATTCCCGGTCAGACCATCTTGAATAGAACCAAGAACACCCATAGCTCCTACGGTAAACGTAAGGGATGCCGTGATAAAAGCATGTGTGAACTGTGGATCACCAGTATTGCCAGTTTTCGCTTTTACCCAATCACCAAAGACAGTAATCCAACGGTTCAAATCAATAATCTCACCAATAATAGCGCCTACAACCATGCTGATAATCATCAACAATGGTCCCGTAGTTTGCAGAGAGCCATTTACGATGACTAGCATATATTGCATGGCCCCACTCATCCCAAGGAGGAGTACGATAATACCACTTACCACCATAAGTGTCTGTTTCAAGTTTTCCTTCATAAACCGGCCAAATGCGATACCGCACAAACTGCCAGCTATAATAAGACCAATATTAATGGCCGTGCCCAAACCAATCATATATTTCCCTTTCTAAATTGTGAAAGTAATAGCTTAATGTATCATCAGTATACCAACTACATCGAAATAAATCAATTTGTATAGCAAAAAGCCCCTATCCATTTAAGGATAGAGGCTTAATGTTATTTTTATAGCTTTGAGAGAAGTATATGAGAGACCCGCCTTGGAGAGAGAGAATATATGTGTTTGTATATAAAGCGGGCCGACATATGATGGGCCGCTATCTTCCCACCACCTATAGTGTACACCTTAGAGTAGGGTTTAATACAAATTCAAATTTGTAACATACTCCATGCCAAAAAGCTATTGTTAACCCTCATCGTCCATAGGTAATCGTACCGTCACTGTGGCTTTATTGATCTCATCAAAGCAAGGACAGGCCCTGCCATGATCATTTATAAGACCACTCGCTTGCAGATGAGAGTAGATAGTAACAGGACCTACAAACTTAAAACCTCGCCGCTTTAAATCCTTGCTAATTCGAGTAGATAAACCATTTTTTGCCGGCACATCCCCTTCTGGATGATTTTCATAAATAATTGTTTTATGATCTGTGAAAGCCCAGATATAGTTACAAAATGAATCAAATTCCGATTGAATCCGTTTAAAGGCCAACGCATTATTAATAATCGCTTCAATTTTAGGTCGAGACTTCAACATCCCCTCAGTTTGCATGATTCGTTCTACGTCGCTTTCACCATAAGAGGCAACCGCATCAATGTCAAAATGATCAAAGCAATCTCGTATGATATCTCGTTTATTCAAAATTGTAAGCCAACTAAGACCACATTGGAGACTTTCAAGACAAAGATGTTCAAATTGAAGACGATCATCATGAATCGGTCTGCCCCACTCATAATCGTGGTACGCCTGATACAAAGGAGTTGTCGGCCATTCACAAGTCGCCATCACACACCACCATGAGCCCATACGAGGACGTCATACATGAGCGCCACAACAAGGCCCATCACGAGATGACCACCTACGTAAAACGGCACGAGATAATAGATAAATAATAGAAGCGAATGTAAAGTTCTACGGAGCCATACAACCGGTGTAGACGTACCACCGCCTACCTTACCATCTAACCAATTATGGACGATATAAATTGGCGTACCTAGACGGCGAATCCAATCAGGGATGGGCTTGCCAGGATTCAATCCAGGGCAATACAAAATGACTAGCGGTAAAGCCACTGCATCAAGAGCGAGTAGCACCGTTAAGGTCAAGGAGAACAAATCCACCTCGCCTTCCCAAGTCAATGGATGTGCCATAAAGCGGAGGTCCCATAAATAGGCTTTATATACGATATACGGTTCTAATAGCACTAACAAGGGCTTCACTACACTCATGGGACTACCTATACCAAATATAAAATAAGAAAACTACGCATTCGCGTAGTCATTTTTTATATTATTATTATATCAGATTTTGCACATTTTGTGGGGTTAAAATTTATAAAACTTCATCAAAATATACAATTTATAGTAGCTATAAACAAAAGACCCCACTATATAAGCTATTCCTCACTATTAGTTCATATATACTTATTTTTCATCAAAATTATGACTTATTTTGATAAATCCCCTTAGAAAAATGCGGCATACAAAGTAACATAAAAACCAAAATACAGAACTAAGAATTCGTATCAACACTATGTGGCATTTTATGCCCATACTCTATGTTATTATAAATATAGGTAGTAAATACCGTCTCACTTTCTACGTTAAACAACGACAAAAAAGGCAGTCACTAGTGATATGTACCCCCTTTACTGGACAACCAGTAAAGGGGGTATTTTCATGAGATATAGTTATGAATTTAAAAGAAAAGCAATTGAATTATTTAATCAAG
>JAGZGB010000192.1 GCA_018367495.1 Veillonella sp.
GCGCGACCTTGTTGGTAACGGTGAATATGGTAGGTGATTTGTCTCATCTTAGTACTTCCTTTCTTGTGGTTCGTATTTAGTGAACACTACGTCGCGTTCAGTCAATTCGTACTCGCCGTTAGCACCCAATTTGATCAAAGAGTGTTTTAAGTATCTTTCATCATTACGTTTTGGATGGTCTTCACGGATATGAGCACCACGAGATTCACGACGGTGTAAAGCGCCCATAGCAATAGCTTTAGCTACTGTTAACATGGAACCGATTTCACAATAGTTAACGAATGCCATGTTGTAAGTACGTTCAGGGTCACCTACATAACAAGTTTTGTAATCTTCGATTAATTGATCGATTTCTTTTAATGCTTCAGTAATACCTTCTTCATTACGGAAGATACCTACTTTATTCCACATTGCATCAGCCAATGCATCGCGGATTTCAACTACAGGACGACCGCCTTCACGAGATGTTACTTCAGTGAATCTATCTTCCCAAGCTTTTGCAGCTGCAGCTAATTCTGCATCTACGTTAGTTTGTTCATGTGTTTCAGCATAGTCAGCTGCGCCAGCACCGGATACTTTACCGAATACTACGCCGTCTGCCAAGGAGTTACCACCTAAACGGTTAGCACCGTGGATGGAGATACAAGAAGCTTCGCCGGAGGAGAACAAACCAGGCAATTCACATGCACAAGTTTTATAATCAACTACGTCGATACCGCCCATTGTATAGTGACATGTAGGACGAATAGGTACTGGTTGTACTAATGGATCGCAATGTTCGAAAGTCATAGCCAAGTCACGGATACCATGAAGTTTTTCAATGATAACTTCAGGACCTAAGTGACGAAGGTCAGCCACTACATATGCGTTAAGACCAGAACCGAAACCACGACCTGCAGCGATTTCATCTTCGATTGCTTTCGCTACAACGTCACGGGATGCTAATTCCATTTTGTTAGGCGCATATTTTTTCATGAAACGTTCGCCTTCAGCATTAAGAAGGTAGCCACCTTCACCACGAACCGCTTCAGACATCAAGATACCAGTACGACCAAGACCAGTTGGATGGAATTGAATCATTTCCATATCTTTCAATGCATTACCAGCGCGGAATGCTGCTGCCATACCATCGCCTGTGGAAAGGAATGGGTTTGTAGTACGAGTCCAGAAGATACGGCCTGCACCACCAGTAGACAAGATAATAGCTTTCGCTTTAATTTGTTCTACGCGACCTTCTTTCATGTTCCAAACTACAGCGCCACCAACGTGACCTTCTGCAGATTTAACAAGATCCAAAAGGTACCATTCTTGTAAGAAGTGTACGCCTTCTTTCAAGCATTGTTCATAAGTTGTGTGCAAAATAACGTGACCAGTTTTATCCGCAGAGTAGCAAGTACGTGGATAGGATTGACCACCGAAGTTACGTTGCGCAATTTTGTTTTCT
>JAGZGB010000193.1 GCA_018367495.1 Veillonella sp.
ATCAGTTAAATGTAAGATATCTTTAATAAATATTAATAGTAGAATAGGTATACACATATAAAATATTCTGGCTAATATACCCAAATAAACTATAAAATTAATTTTTTTATTTAGGAATAATAACTTATATCCTTTTAATAAAAGTTGAATGCGATCATATATGCTTTCTCTAATGTTTTTTTGGGAGATAGTTGAGTGTGACTGTATTCTTACATTTTTATTTAAACGATAAAGTAGGTAGGCTGAAATAATATAAGTAATTGCATCAATAACGAATACCAGCGTTAAAGAGTAATTAATTATAACGCTAAATAATAAGGAACCACTTATTAATGCAAAACGATTAATAGAACGGAGCAGTGCATTGAATTTGACTAAATCATTTGTAATATTAGGTATAAAAGAAAGTCTAGCGATTCCTAAAATTTTATTATTAAAACCTATAAGAAAAGCTATGATATATACTAGATAAAGGTTATCTATGAAAACAAAAATTGATAATATAAAACTCGAAACTATTTCAGGAACTACCATAGACCACATTAAGCCTTTTTCTTTTACAAGTATCCCTAAAAATGGGCCTAATAACATTCCAACTAGTAATGTCGCTATCGTAACTGCCCCTGTATTAAAGGGATTGTGAGTGGTATTAAATATATATGTTATAAAGCCTAGTGTTGTTGCTGTGCTTCCCATTGTTGAAAAAAATAGAGCACTATTTAAGAGACATGAGTTTTTATTTTCTAGATTCATATTATCATCTCCTAGATTATAGAAGTACTGATATAATATGTATTATTTTACAAAATCTAAATTAAACTTTTACTAATTTTGATATTATATATTAATTATTCTATATAAATATATAAATTTCCTGCACAATATAAAGTAATATGTAATATAAATAGGTTTCTGCTAATGAAAGATAATAAAGAGGACTGTTCATTTTTATTGTTTATACTGTAAATGAATTTATAGAATTAATCGGTCAACTCAAATTACTGTATATTACATTAGACGGAGAAGTTCGTATTGCTTATGATTATTCGGATAATTATGTCCATATTATATGTGATTCATATGGACATATAAAAGTAGAAGCTCAATTAGGAGGCAGTTGGTGTGATAATTGGGTGAAACTTCTTCTTAATACTCATCAGACCGTATTGAATGAGGTAATACAGCAATGTAATTCTATATTAAAAAAATAATTTAATGACAGTATATAAGTACTAAATTTTAATTGACACAATCCCATAAAATCTGTATACTATTTTGAGTAAGCTTTAGTCGTGTTTCCATTAGCCCCGGAAGCAAAGGACAAGCTGATTTTGGTAGAATTACGACGTTATTAGGAGGATATGCAGCATGAAAACTACATTTATGGCCAATCCGAACACAATCGAACGGAAATGGTATGTTGTTGACGCTGAAGGTAAAACT
>JAGZGB010000027.1 GCA_018367495.1 Veillonella sp.
AGTACAGCATATAAGCTACCGAGGGTTAACCCGTTAACTAATTGTTGTAAAAACACTATACTACCTCAACTTTTATTTTTTTAATGCGTCAAATTGACCATTTTTAATTTGTAAAACTTGAACTTCCATAGATGGGTCACGTTTTTCATTGAACTTGAATTGACCAGTTACACCAACGAAGTCAGCAATATTTTTCAAAGCTTCACGGAATTTTTCACGATCTGTTGTAGAACCTGCTTTTTTCAAAGCTGCTTCATAGAGGTATACCGCATCATAAGCTTGAGCTGCGAATTGGTCTGGTTCTTTACCGTATTTATCTTTGTAAGCTTTACGGAAGTCTTTTACCTTTTGATCATCTTTGTTAGGGAACCAAGGTGTACCTACGATAACACCATCAGCTGCAGCGCCTGCAATTTTAATGAATTCAGGGCTGTTGAAGCCATTGGAACCAACTACAGGTTGATTCATACCCATTTCACGCATTTTTTTCATAATCAATGCACCTTCTTGGTAAAGAGAAGCCACAACAATTACATCAGGTTTTGCTTGTTGAATCTTAGTCAATTGAGCAGAGAAGTCTGTATCTTTATCTGCAAATGTTTCAGTATCAACAATTTGTACGCCTTCAGATTCCAATGCTTTACGAGCTGTATTATTTACAGATACCATTTGGTCATTGTTGTTGGAATACATAATAGCTGCAGTTTTAAAGCCCAAAGTTTTATGCGCTTCTTTAATTGCAGTGTCTACTGCTAAGGATTCAGGTACAGCATTACGGAAAATGTAATCGCCGATATCTGTAATACCTTCAGCAGTTGTAGATGTACCAAGAGCTACGATTTTGCTTTTGTTTGCTACAGGACCTGCTGCCATCATTTCACCAGATAACATTGGACCAATAACAGCTACAACTTTATCTTTAGAAATTACTTTATTCATTGCATTGATCGCTTCGTTTTTATCACCTTTAGTATCTTCTACTAACAAGTTGATTTTTACAGCGTTTGCATCAGCGTTGATTTCACTAACTGCCAACTCTGCACCAGCTTTAATGGATTCGCCGTATGCCGCTGCACCACCAGTTGTTGTTGTTAACAATGCAATTTTAGCTTCATTGCTATTTGCATTACCTGCATCTTTATTACTGCCACAACCAGCAGCAACTGCCATTACACCAGCAAGACCAAAAATGGCTGCTTTTTTTAACATGGATTTATTCATGCTACACCCTTCCTTTGAAACATAAAACTTTAAATCTATATCTATATTATTAGATTTTTTAATTTTTTGTCAATTAAAATAACTCTATAATAATATATACTGTTATAAGTTATTCAGATAGTCGTTCCCATTTTTCATATAATGCATCTAACTCACTTTGTGTTGATTCAATTTGTATGGAAATTTTGGACATTTCATCTAAATCTTGCTGTACTACAGGATTAGCTAATTGAACTTCATACATTTTCATAGTTGCTTCTAATCGAGCAATTTCAGATTCCACCTCAGTTAATTGCTTTTCTATCATATAGGCGTTCGGTTTCTTCTGTGATGCCTCTGTAGATTCTTCTACTGAAAGTATAGGTTCATTAATAGAAGTATGTTTATTGGCACTAACACGGTTTTCTAAGTTTTGCTCGTTAGCTATGGCTAACAAATCTTCCTGTTCTTTTAACTTTTCTTTGTAATACGAATAATTACCGAGATATTCAGTAATTTTACCATCATCTAGAACAATGGTTTTTGTAGAAACTTGATCCAAAAAATATCTGTCATGAGAAATAATAAAGCAAGTACCTTCAAATTGTTGTAATGCTTCTTCCACAATTTCACGCGTTGGAATATCTAAATGGTTTGTCGGTTCGTCTAAGATAAGAAAATTATCTCCTTGAAGGAATAATTTTAACAATGCTAACCGAGCTCTCTCACCACCGGATAAGTCTCCTACTAGCTTAAATACATCATCCCCTTTAAATAGGAATGAGCCTAATACATTGCGGGCTTTTTCTTCAGTGTAGTTAAAGTGATTCATAATCTCTTCTACTACCTGCCAAGAATCATGTAATTCTTCGTGCTCTTGCGAGAAGTATCCCACTTGTACACGATTGCCAATATCTACGTGACCATTCTCAGGGAATAATTCACCTACAATGGTTTTTACCAGAGTCGATTTACCTGCTCCATTAGGTCCAATAAGAGCTACTGATTCCCCTCGTCGTACTACGAGTGATATATCATCAATGATAGGACTTTCACCATACCCTACCGATAAATGATCAATGACGAGAACCTTATCGGCGCTCATCGCTGCAGGAGGAAATGAAAATTGTAAATGATGTGAAGTTACCGGTGCATCAAGTCGTTCTAAACGATTAAGTTGAGACTGACGACCACGAGCCATTTTAGATTTAATACCTGCACGGTATTTATCTATATAAGCCTCAGTCTTCTTAATGTACTCTTGTTGCTTCTCATAGGCCATCATATCCGCTTTTAAACGTTCATCTCGTTGTTGAATATAACGACTATAATTACCACGATAAGTTGTAGCCTTATGGTTATCCAATTCTACAACGCCAGTGACAATACGGTCTAAAAAATAACGGTCATGGCTGACAATGAGAATCCCGCCATGATAGGCAGACAAATACCCTTCAAGCCACTCTAACATGTCCATATCTAAATGGTTAGTTGGTTCGTCTAAGAATAAAAAGTCTGGACGCCGTACCAATGCTTTAGCTAAATTAATTCGAATCTTTTGACCACCAGAAAAAGCGCTTGCTGGTTTATCTAAATCCTCATCAGTAAAGCCAAGACCATAAATGATGCGCTTAGTCTTTTGCTCGTAATCATAGCCGCCTAACCATTCAAGGCGATTTTGTAAATAATCTAATCGTTGTAAATCAGATTCACTCGCCTCTTCTGTTTCTAAGCGTGTGGTAAGTTCTTTAAGTTGTTCTTCCAATGCATGTACATCAGTCCATGCCTTTTCAATCTCAGTAGCTAAACTATCATCACCAAGATTTACATCTTGTTGTAAGTACCCAATGCTTGCAACAGGCGACTTAACTACATTACCTTCATCAAGATCTTCATAGCCTAATATGCATTTTAATAAGGTCGATTTCCCAGCCCCATTAGGACCTACTAAGGCTAGGCGATCACCTTCTTTTATCTCAAAGGACACATTGGAAAATACTTGGCGCACCCCAAATGATTTTCCAAGGCCTATCATTCGAATGCGTTCCATTCACAACCTCCTAATCATTACTTTTCATTATATCACAATTGCCCGTACTAATATTAACATTTCTATAGAGTCTTTTGTTTTTCTACTATGACGAAATAGTTTCCCCAATAATGGAATGTCTCCTAAAATAGGTACTTTTTGAATTTGATGTTGATCGCGATTATCCATTAAACCACCTATAACAAGCACCTCTCCTGGTTGAAGTTTCACCCTCGTATGGGCTTGCCGCGTACTAATTTTATATGCTTTCATTTCGGATACCATGATTGGGGTACTTACCTCAGCATGGATTTTTGCATCAACACCTCCATCAGCAGTAATAATAGGAGTGTAGTTTAACTTAATTCCCACCTCTTCATAACGTATAGATCGCTTACGTTCACCATTTATTTCGGACTCTTCTATAACGGGAATACGTTCACCTATTAAAATATGTGCTGTTTCACCATTTAAAGCCATAATAGAGGGCTTTGCAATTAACGCTGCTTTTCCCGAACTTTCCATAAGGCTCAACTCAGGTTTCATAAAAAATTTATATGCATCACCGCCTGGTGTTTTACCAAAGGTAACAGCACCATACGAGTTTGTTTTATCTTCACCATGTCCGGTTAAACTGAGCCAAGACCATCTAATACCTTGCTCCTTTGCATAAGATTGCTCCATAGCAATAACGGTAGCTTCTAGTTGTACTTGCTTAGGTTCCTTATCAATCGCCTTAATAAGTGTTTCTACACGCCTTTTTTCTCCGCTTGTCAAATGCATAATGACTTCATTTTGTTCTGAAAGCACAGCCATTTTATCATTTTTTACAACTGTACCCATTACATTTTTTAAAGACTCTGCAGGTAAATGTTCTGGAGTTATGAGATATAACTCCCTATTTTCAAGAGCTTTGTCATCTGACTCTATTAGGATTGTATTATATTCTTTTGATACAGAGAAATGATATAGTCGCCCTAGCTCTTTTATAAGATCCTCTGGCGATTCACCTTGTACAGTGGCCGTAATGTTACCAGTTAAAGACTCTACACCTATAACAGATATATGATAACTACGACAAATTCCTAATACTGTTTCTTTTAGAGAAGCATTGCTAACAGATATAGTAATTGGTTTCTTATCTTTATTAACGTCTGAGCTTGTTCTTACATTATTACTTACAGTTTCATCTTTACTATTTGCTAATCCTACTAAAGGTTGTGCTAGTAATAAATATATCCATATAGTTATTAAAATAAGTGATTTTAATACTACACAAGCTTTGATTATCTTGTTTTTTATTATCATACATTCAATGATCAAGCTAGCTCTACATTCTAAATTGTTAGCCATCGCGATGAACCTCCTTCAACGATTTCTACAGTACTTGTAGTAATATTGGATATGAATGCCCCTTTCCAAGTACTTCCAACCGTAACCATCTGCTCTTCTGAACCTTTTCGTAATATAGCAATTTCCTCATTTCCTTCTATGATTCCCACAAGTTTAATGGGTTCTTGTAGGGAGGTTACATTAGAATTAGTACTTTTTATTGAGTAAGTATTTGCATTATTAATGTTATTACTTTTATCGTAAATCATATCACCATATAGCACTTTATTTGATCTATCGCTATCGGTGTTGTTATTCTTACTCACTCTATGTCGTCTAGTAGTCCTTTTGTTATTAGAAAGCTTCTCATTACCAAATGATATTTCATCATCACCAATAGCGTCTAAATCACTATCTATATCATTGGTATTATCATTGCGACTTAGTAAATCAACACTAGGAATATCTCTAAAAACTTCTCGCCAAGGATGTGCACGCTCTACACTACTCACATCATATAGAGTCTTTCCTTTAACTCCATCTTGATCTTTCCCATCACTAATAGTTTTATTATGATCTCCTTCTATTTTATTAGTTTCTCCTTGTATTTTCTTATTACCCCCATCATTAAAATGATTAGAATGTACTTGTATGCTTTCTTCTTGCGAAGGGTAAATAATGCCAACCAATATCATTCCTATCGCTAATATAAGAAATATTACAATAGCAATTCGATAGTGGCGTATAAGAAAATACTGTCTTTCCCACCATCCTCTAATACGTTCCATAAAATCTTGTAAATTCATATTCCACCTCCTGCTCACATATTCTAGGAGGTCCTTTAAAATTCCTACAAAAAAATGACTCTACCAGTCACCTAGGTGACTAATAGAGTCATTCATTATATTGACAAAGCTAAAAGATTTGTTCTTATTTTATTTACTATTAAAACCATCTGGATGAGATGTATGCCACTTCCAAGCATCTTTAATCACATCAGCCACATTGCTGAATTTAGGGTCCCAGCCAAGTAAATTTTTAATTTTTTCTGAAGAAGCAATCAATGTACCAGGATCACCAGCACGACGATCCCCATATCGAACAGGAATATCGATACCTGTAACCTCTTTAGCCGTTTCAATAATTTCTTTTACAGAGAATCCATTACCACTACCAAGATTGAATACTTGAGACTCACCGCCTTTACGCAAGTAATCCATAGCCAATACATGGGCAGCTGCCAAATCATTTACATGAATATAGTCGCGCACACATGTGCCATCAGCTGTATCATAATCAGTACCAAATACTGTAATATGCTCTCTTTTACCACGAGCTGCATCAAGCACAAGAGGAATTAAATGAGTTTCTGGATGATGATCTTCACCAATCGTACCAGATGGGTCTGCACCAGCCGCATTAAAGTAACGTAATGCAACGTACGTAGATCCATAAATGGAACTATAGTCAGACAGCATTTCTTCGATCATTAATTTAGTCCGCCCATATACATTGGTTGGATGTAATTGTGCCTCTTCACAAATTGGCACCACCTCTGGTTCCCCATATACAGCAGCAGTACTAGAAAATACAAAATATTTTACCCCTGCAGTACGAGCAGATTCAATAAGGTGATAGGAACCAACTACATTATTCTCGTAATAAATAGCTGGGTTGACCATAGATTCACCGACCTGTGAATGAGCCGCAAAATGCATAACACCAATAATATTATGTTTCTTCATTACATCTACTAGTTTCGGATCTGCCATATCCATATTGTAGAACTGTATGCCTTCAGGAATAGATTCCACATGACCGCGAGATAAGTTATCTACAATGATAGGAGTATAACCAGCTTTTTTCAAAGCACGCACTGTATGACTCCCAATATAACCAGCACCACCTGTTACTAAAATATTCATAGTTCCCCCTTATGAATGATGTCCATCCTTTGCACTAGCCAGTTTAGGCCCAATTAGACGTTTATACACCTCTACCCCAGGTTGGTCAAAAGCATCAACACCTGCAAAAATAGATTCAAAATAAACAGCCCAACAATGCATAAACATAATTTCCCCTAAATGGAATGCATTTAATGTTGGTACAGTTATTGTCATATTAAAACGATTGTCACTAGATAAAGCCTCGCGATTAGCATCCAATGCAATATTTAAAATATCGCAAATGCCTACGTTTGATAAAGAATGTAGACGCTCATATTGACTATAAGAATCTGGTACAATCAGATTATTTTTCCAGTCCTTAACCTTAATAAATTGAACTACCTTATTAAGTCGACCTTCTTGATGCTCTTGAACTTGAGCATGCATATCCATAGTTCCTACCGCAGCCACTGGTGTACGCCCATACGGTAAGCACGTATTACTCATCTTACCAAGAGATTCAGATAGAAGTTGTACATACCAATCAGATAAAGAATGTAGTGCATCACTATATGGCATAAACACTTCAATAATACGGCCATACCGCTCAGATGCAATATATTTCAACAACGCACTTAAAAGACCTGGATTTTTAAAAATATCCTCTTCTTGACATGCAGCATCCATAGATGCAGCACCAGCTAGGAAGCCTTCAATATCAAAACCTACTAAAGCAGCCGTCACAAAGCCTACCTCAGTAAATACAGAAAAACGGCCCCCAACGCCATAGGGAATGCTGTAAGTCTTCCAATTATTTTCTATTGCCATAGATCTAAGAACTGTAGGATGTGCATCATCAGACATATCTGTAACAGCTACTACTTCATAATTTATATTACGATCTTGTAAGGCTTTTTGCAAAATCATGAAATTCGCCATTGGCTCAATGGTAGAACCGGACTTAGAGGTAATGACGAGCATCACCTTATAGTCTGAACCTTTTGTCTGAGCCTGGTACTCTAAAGTACGAATGAGACCAGCTAAATAGTCTCCATCCACATTAAAGCCCGCAAAATACATCCGTGGATATCCATTGCGCTCTTCCGTACTAAGATTATTCCAAAATGCTCCACATTGAACATCAAAAATAACCTTACTTCCTAAATAAGAACCACCAATCCCTACAGATACGACAGTATCTATATTATGGCGTACATAGTCACGCAATTCATAAAGGCGCTTCAACATGTTTGGTGTATTAATACCATCTTCTGAAATATATGGAAGTTGGTAAAATAATACTGGTTCAGGTAATCCATCCTTAGAAACATGGCCTTCTTCAAAGCCAGTAGAGCGTAAAATATTTGTGTGACGCCAAACATTTTGTATAGCACGCTCAAAGTTATTTACATCTCGTTCTTGTATGCAACTTTCATTATATATGTTAGCGTAATCTAACTCGAACCCCGATTGTAATCGCAACATCAAATATCTCCTTCACTGACATTTTATGTACAATATTTTACTCATTATACCATAAAACAATGAATAAAATATTAGTTTATGCAATCATTTCACCCACAAACCATAACCAAAACCCACTGCATACACAGACCATAATAATGCAATAGGGATAGAGAGTTTAAACTTAAGCTTTAAAGTCTTATGTCGCCAAATAACCATGCCTAACAGCGCACCAAGACCACCAAAGGCAAATGCTAAAAATAGTAATGTGAACTCTGAAATCCGATTATACCCCTTGATAGCACATAATTTATCATACCCATACATGCTAAATACAATTAGATTCCATACCCCTACAGTAACCCAAAATTGTGTATCACTCATATCCCCAAACCTTATATTCCTTACTTATGATGAGATTTAAAATATTCTAAAGTTTTTTGTAAGCCCTCATCTAATATTGTTGACGCTACAAAGCCAAAATCACGCTCTGCCTTTACATTACCTAAACGTGAATGCTTGATATCCCCTACTCGTTCATCTTCATAATGAACCATAAAATCAACACCACTAATAGATCTGAATCGTGTAATCAACTCATTTACAGATGTCCCTGTATTAGTTGAAACGTTATAAATACCTGTACAAGTACTATTTCCCATGGCTTTAATATTAGCTTCTACCACATCATCTACGTAAATGAAGTCTCTCGTTTGTTCTCCATCACCATATACAGTTAACGGCTTACCTTCAACAATTAAACGATTGAAAATACTAATAACGCCACCTTCTCCACCATCACCTTGACGTGGTCCATATACATTGGCATATCTAAAGCATACCGTATTCAATCCAAAAGCCTCACGATAAATGCGTAGATAGCCTTCTGCTGTAAGCTTAGTCAAGCCATAGAAGGATGATGGCATGCCGCTTAGCTCTTCTGTCAAAGGTAATACTGCCAAATCCCCATAAACAGCAGCCGAAGAAGGCATTAAGAATTGTTCAACTTTTACCTGTCTACAAGCTTCAAGTACATTGATAAGTCCTAGTAAATTAACATCACAATCATAACCTGGATTCTCCATAGAGGACTGTACAATGGTTTGAGCAGCCTCATGGAACACTATAGAAGGCTTAAAATCTTCAAATACAGATAATAATTTTGGATCTCGTACATCCATCTCAATAAATTGAGCAGCCTCATGTACAAAAGAACGCATACCTGTAGATAGATTATCTATAACGAGCACATCATGCCCCAATTCAATTAATCGATCAACGAGATGGGACCCAATAAAACCGGCCCCCCCTGTAATACATATATTCATAACACCCTCCTTTCAGAGAAAACTAAATTCCCGCTCCTTGTTTCGCTAGTCCATCAGCCAATTCATTATATGTATCGCCCGTATGCGCAGCCACCTTGTAAAAGTATATGCGCACACGGTCTTTTATAGAGTCATAAAACGCAGCATACTGTTGAGTGAGTGTATTATTACGCTTCCACCGCTTAGTAGCCCACATCTCAATACCCATATAGTCATAATATAAGGAACATTCAGGAGTACCATGATCAACGGCATATTTCATCACATACATAGCAGCTAATAGCTCGCCAGCTACATTCCAAAATGCCGTATATCGTTCATCATTAGATGGAAATGAAAAAGTCTCCTTAGTCCCATTCAAGAAGATGACACCACCAGCTCCAACGGTATTGGTACCTTTATTATAACTACCATCAATATAAGCAATGACATGGTTTGACTTAGTAAAGTCTGGTTTTACAACACTTGATGATACCTTATTTTTAACTCTAGAACCTATAATTCTCGAATGTATAGGTTTAGACTGAACCTCATTTCGTAATTTAGGTTCGCTCCGTTTAGCACTCATAAAGTCACTCAAGGATAATCCAGAATCATCTACAAAAGCACGTGCTTCTGCTTCTGTAGGAAAAGACTTGTAGATAGCACCACCAAAGCCTTTAACCTGTTTTTCACAGTCAGCCCATGTAGTATATACTCCTGGTACACGGCCCTGACGAACTGCATAATACTTTTTTGCCATATGCACCTCTTAATGATCCATTGTAAGTACAACAAACTCAGCCTGTACAACAGATAATAAATCCTTAGGCTTTACCTTCATCTGCATACCTCGTAGACCAGCACTTACATATACAAAGTCTTGCGGCTCCATAGTAACGTCAAAATAGGTAGGAAATGATTTTTTCATCCCCACTGGAGAACATCCTCCCCGTAAATATCCTGTAATACCAAGCAAGTCCTTAACATGAACAAGTTCTACAGACTTATTATGACTAACACGAGCCGCCTGTTTCATATCTAGCTCTTCAGCTACAGGAATACAGAATACTACAAATCCTGTTTTATCGCCTTTACCAACTAATGTTTTAAAAACTTGTTTTTCATCGAGTCCTAATGCTTCCACAACATGAAGTCCAGCGGAACGCTCCTCAGACCATTCATACTCGCTAATGCTATAAGGCACCTTATGGGTATCTAAAATACGTAGCGCATTTGTTTTCTTATGTTTTTCTTTACTCATTATATACCACCTTATATATTAGCGTAACAAATAAACCTTATCAATATATAATATATATCTATAGATACGCATAAATTTTATTACTATTTATTAACAATTTTACTTATATTCTTTAATTCAATGCGCAAGGTTCCATCATCATTCGTTTTAATTTCGATAAAGTCACGATTTTTCATATACTCTACAGGAAATGAAATTTCAATACCGGTATCAGTTTTAATCTTATGGTGTTCCCCGACCTTTGTAGCAAATTCACGGTTTACAGGTAAAGGCCGCATCATATCTGCCTCTTGCAGCTCTTTCTTAGCCGCCTCTTGTTGAATTGGATTAGATTTAAATACCTCTTCCACAATACGAACAGGATCCACCGTATCAGATACTTCAGCATTCTTAGCAATCATTGACTTAGCTGTCGTCATTTCAACAACACCATCTGACTCGTGAGCTTGCGCCACTTTATCTACAATGGCTTTTACCTTTCTCACTGTATCTCTGGAAGATTGATTAGTGCCTAATTGTAATACCTTATCTGCTAAGATATAGGATACTTCACCATCAAATTCTCCTTTAGGTTCAAAAATTCGAACACTAAAATCATGCAAATTAATAGATGCAAAGGCTCTCAATTTCTGAGAAGGCATTGGCAATACAGCCTTATGTGAAACAAGTTCTGTTGCTAAACTGCCATCATCTTCACTAAATAGCTGATGGGTAAAAGCATCATGAGCTTGGCACAAGAGAATACAGATATAAGATGCATCCGTAACAGCTTCACTGATAATCGTATCGATAACAACAGAGTCCGTCGCTTGTTTCATATAGGTAAACAGGCTTTCACCTAAATTCTTAGATAAATCTATAAACTTGAGGTCTCCATTTTTATAATCAACTAGTTGTTTACCAAATGGACTTGCATCATGCAAGGTACCTGTTCTAGCACCGGGATCTTTGAACGCCTTAGCTACATGATTGGCAATATAATCTTGTATAGCTTGATCTCCAACCTTTAATTCATGTTCAGAGTATACGGCTAAAGAGGACGTAAAGTCGAAAATCTCTAGTGCCGCCTTGTTAATCTGCATGACGCCTCCTTATAATAGCAAAAACGATTACCCTTTATTATACCACTCTTTTAGTTTTCGTTTATCAACTTTTGAGCATTCTGTAAGAGGTAACATAGGAATTTCCAGAACTGCTTTTGGCCATTCAACTGAAGGTCTTTCGTGATGAATAAGTTCTATGATTTTACTTAATTCAGCATTATCCTCTAATACCATATAAGCAACAAAGTCTTCCCCGCGTATATCATCATTAATATTAACAACAGCTACTTCAGAAATTCCATGCAGGGATTGTAAATACTGTTCCATTTCGGAAATAGAGATTTTATATCCCCCTTTATTGATTACCTCCCCTTCACGACCAGTAAACATCAGGTATCCCTCTGAATCAATATAACCACAATCATTAACCGTATATGTGTCCGAAACACCTTCAATATGATACTTCGTAGTTACATATATTACCCCATCATGCTCTTTAATTCGGACCGTTGGGAACGGTCTTCCCACTGTACCTTCTCTGTCTAACCACTCTTTACCTGTGCAATATGTTATATAGTTAAGCTCAGATGCACCATAGTACAGAATAAACTCCATATTAGGACATATCTGTTGTAACTGCTCCATTAAATGACGATCAAGTACTTGTGAGCCAGCAATAATATAGTTAATGAAAGGTAATTTACATTTACAATGCCGTACTAGCAGTCTAAGTTTTGTAGGAAGAGCATATATGTGATCTACTTTATATCTTTCTAGCAGTTTAATCCAGCGAGTTGGACGCAAGGAACTCGTAGTAACAATAGTTCCTCCTGCCCATAAAACAGAGATAACCATATTACTAACACCAGTAAAACTAAAACTACCTTGTAAAAAGACTTTTGTATCTTCGTTGATACGAAAGATATTATTTTGAATATCAAAAAACTCTCGCCAAGATTCTTCTTTTCGCCACAAGGGCTTAGGTCGTCCTGTAGTACCTGATGTAAGCACACCAAAATCAGATAATGGTGGAACTCCTTCAGATGCTATAACGAGACTTAATTTCTCTATATAGTCTATATCCATCTCATTATGGCACACCATAGGAATGTAACCTCTATACAATGCACCTAACCAATATACAAGTTGTTCTAAAAAGGATTGACTCTGAATTAAAAGAACTTGATTTTTTACTGATTCTTTAGTTTTGGCAACATTTACTATACGACTAATATGATTTATATCTATCGATAGAACAGCATCATATAAATCATCATATGTATACTTTTTATCATCTACAATTAAAGCAACCTTATGGGGATCTAATTCTTTATATTGTTGTAATCGTTCAATAATTGTCATTTTACATTCGTTCCATAATTAAAGCAGTCCCTGTACCGCCTGCACCAGCAATGGCACACAATCCATATCTTCCGTTACAAGATTCTAAAGCAGCCATACAATGAAGTACTAATATAGCACCGGAACAACCATAAGGATGTCCATATGCCAAGGCACCACCAAGCATATTATATTTTTCTATATCGTTAGGATACGCCTTCTTAAAGAGTACATCAATAACAGCAAAAGCTTCATTCCATTCCACCACGTCAATGTCATCCATAGTTAAACTAGTACGTTGTAAAATAGCAGCTGTACTCTCTAAAGCGCCTTCTGGACTAAACTGAGGATTACCTGCCCAAGGCATGACACTATGAATTTTAAAAGGTCCTATTTCATTAGATACATATACAAAAGCACCACCATCATGAGTTAAACAAGCATTACCTGCATTTGTAATAGAATCAGATCCTAGTAAAGGCTTCATTCTCGCCAAAAGTTTCTCGTTCATTTTAGGTCGAATACATTCATCTACGCATTTCTTTCCATCTATAGTAAAAGACATTATATAAGATTGTAAAATTTTATTATCTAAAGCTTTAGCAGCTCTTTGATGACTTCCAATAATATAGGGATATAACTCTTCCTTAGATACATTATGCTTATGGATTGTTCGTTCTGCTCCTTCTAACATAGCTAAAGGAGACCGATCTTGAGGAGTAAATTGAGCTACCTTATATAAACCATCTCGATCATCTCCAGTTGCATAGATTCGATCTGGTTGTAATGAAGAGCTTTCAATGCCACCAGCAATAGCTGAATTCATCACTCCTGACGCAATATGTGTATAGGCCATCTCAATACTCATCAATGCTGATGCGCATTGCATATCAATTGTAATAGCAGGCGTTGATACTGATAAACTAGACATTAAGCTCATCAAACGTCCAATATTTCCACCTGTACCTACAGCATTACCACAAAAGACACCATCTACAGATGCAATGTCATACCGTGCTATCAACTCATTAATCAATTGAGCCCCGAATATCTCAGGTCGAATATTTCTATATTGTCCATTTAATACGCCTATAGGGGTTCTAAGCCCACCATGAATATATACTGACATATTAACTCCTATACCCAAATGTAAAAAAGAGGCATCCCAAGGAATGCCTCTTTTCATTATTCCATTCTAAATTTTAATTTTAGTTGCTAACCAAGAAGCAACGAGACATTTTACGATATCCCCAGGAATAAATGGGAACATAACTACAGGCAACGCCGCCCAAAGTTCTGTTTTAGTAACAATCATAAAGCCTACCACACCAAATAGGTATACTACAGGAATTGTAATTACAAGAGAGCGCCATGCATAAGAGAAAAAGCTCTTTTTAGGCCCTTTAAATACACTTAATAAAGTATATGCTATTGGCCAAGAGAAAATAAATCCCCCTGTAGGTCCCAATAATTTACCAAGACCAGCTGTACCCCCAACAAATACAGGTAGACCAACGGCTCCTAGCAGAACATACACGACAAATACTATAAAAGCATCCTTTGGTTGCAATAATAAGCCTGTTAATGTCGCCACCAAAGTCAATGCGGTTACCATTGCTGGACTAAATGGCAATGGGAAAGAAATATATGCTGAAATACATAATAAGGCTGTTAATAAAGCCATTTTTGTTAAACGTCTTGCTTCCATAATTACCTCTAACTAATACATCTTTGTTTTAAAGACGACAAATCTTCATTCTCACCAAAAAAAGTAGCGGAAAATGCCAATGTATCACCTACATAACCATCTACTTGATTATCTTCAGAATTTTCCACCAAAGTTACTCTATCATCTGCAATAACAGGTGAATGAAAATAAATAGCCATCTGCTGCGCAGATTTACTAATGTTCCAATAATTCCATAAATTTTCTAAAATCATACAACCTGGTACTACATAAGGCGACTCTCGATGAATTTCATTGGTATCATCTATATCGTTTACAAATCGTATGATATCATCCCGAGAGAAAGATATACTTCGATCATTTTCCTCTTCATGAATTGTAGAACGAATTTGAAATTTTCTCGGTACCGGTCGTAAATCAACTATTAAAAAACCTGATTTATCTAAGATACCAATTGTAGTTGTTTTAGCGATTTGATACAGAATACCACTGATAGATTGATCACTACCCGAAGTATCATAATGCATATGCTTAATAACACTATGTCCTGGTAGACCAAAATCATTATTACATAATGTTTTAAAGAGCGACCTCATATAATCACAGTCCTTTATTTATTCAATAAATTGATTATAATCAACATCATCTCATTCGTCAACAAAAGTCATTATCCATTTGTTAACAAATATAAAATAATATATCTATATTAGCTAAATGTACTACCAAAAGAAAAGAACCCATGATATATCATAGGTTCTTTCATAAGGTTAAATCTTATAGATTTGTTATTTAAGATCTAGCTCTTTTAAGTATGCCTTGAAGCTTTCACCTAATTCTTCATTGCGCAATGCATACTCAACAGTAGCTTTTAAGTAACCTAGTTTATCACCTGTATCATAACGAATGCCTTCATAGGCCAATGCATACGTGTCAGTTTTAGATGCTGCTAATGCATCAGTCAATTGAACCTCATTACCTACGCCTGGTTTTGTATTTTCCAAAATATTGAAAATATCTGGTGTTAAAATATAACGACCTAATACAGCAAGTCGAGATGGTGCATCTTCTTTTTTTGGTTTTTCCACCAAATTATGAACACGATATAAATTATCCGCTAATGCTTCACCGGATACAATGCCATAAGAGCTAACTTTATCCTCTGGTACAAATTGAGCCCCTAAGATAATGCCAGGATGTTTATCATAACACTCAATTAACTGCTTTAAGCATGGGTTTTCAGGATTATACACAATATCGTCGCCAAGTAACACTGCAAATGGTTCATCACCAATAAAAGCTTTTGCGCATAGTACAGCATCACCAAGACCACGTGGAGCTTTTTGACGAATGAAGTGAACCTTAATGTCTGCTAAATCCTTAATCATAGCCAACTGTTTATTTTTACCTTGGCTTTGTAATAGTAATTCTAATTCAACACTACTATCAAAATGATCTTCAATAGCTCGTTTATTACGACCTGTAATAATTAATATTTCTTCAATACCAGAATCTAATGCTTCTTTCACAATATATTGGATAGCTGGTGTATCAACAATAGGTAGCATTTCTTTAGGTTGAGCCTTCGTAGCTGGTAAAAAACGTGTACCAAAACCAGCTGCGGGAATTACGGCTTTTCTAATACGTTGCATTATAATCTCCTAACTAAAAGTCTTTACCTACAAATTTAACCTTCCATTGATTATCTTTGTTTTTATGACCATCCTTATAAGTTAAATATAAATCAAAAGAGTGTAAATCACGATGCCATGTATAATAAATAGAATCAATATCGCCACTCATCATATTAGTTTTAACACTTACAGAAATATCATCAAGACGAGTTAATTTATAAGAACCACCATATATCAGTTCCTTAGGAAGCTCAGTTGTATCAAATCGATAAGGGGAATTATTATAAGAAATATTACGTTGATTATAAGAAACCCAAACATTAGCACGTTTGCCAGCTTTAGAACGGAAGCGAACACCCCAATATGGCATACTACGTATTGAATCATTATAGCCATAGTAGTCACGTTGGTAACCACCTAAGAAACGTAAGTCCGCATTTTTCCAAAGCTTAATTGGATCATGAGATACCTCAGTATAGTATTCCTCATGAGTACCTTTTACAGAGCCTTCTTTCCAATAGCCTGCATTTACACCACCACGCACAGTAACCGGAGATTTACCGACATGATAAGTATGCGTATCTAAACGAGCCTCACCAATTTTTTCAACCCATACAGTTTCATCATTATACTCATTAGACTCTTTACTATAACCAATAGAGGCAGTAGCCCAAGGTAAATAATGACGATAACCCATTTTCGGTTTAAAGCCAGATTTTATATACCAGCGATAGTCAATATATGCCTCGCCATGCTTGCCAATAGGATAATCTGTACTACCATGTAAGCCTAATCCATCATCACTGCTATAAGTTGGTTTCGGTACTAAAGAGAATATACTAAATTTCCCTTCTTTGTCATGACGCAAGGAAGATGTATAAGATGGTAAGGAGAAAAGCTTAAAGTTTTTAATATAGAAAGATGGTTTTTTTATAACCACCTTATCGCCAGGATACACAGTAATATCTTGACCTTCTACACGATAGTCTGGAGTATGTACAAAGGCCATCGCATGTTTTGTAGTAACCATACCCTTTTCTATATGACCAATTTGGCCATCAAAGGTTGCATTATTTCCCTTCACATAATAAGGATCGGTCCACCCCATCGCCTGATCAGCTGTAAAATGACGATCACTTGTGCGATAGGTCATATTTTCCCCTTTAATATCCTTGGTTTTACCACCATCTTCTAAATAATGATAGCCACCAACCGTGCGATATTCCGTAGTTTTTGTATTACCTTCAATACGTGGAGCCTTTAATGTTTGGTTACCGTGTGTAACTACAACATCACCTTGTGCATATACATCACCAGTAGACCCAGTATATGACATTTTATCAGCATCTATACGAGTTGGTAACTGCTCTACAGGCTCACTGGATTTTGCCTTTTCACCACGACGTACAACACGGATATTACTATATTCAGGTGTAGATGCTTTAGAGATTTCTCCAAGATAGGATTGACCAACGCTATCCAATTGATCTTGATATACCGTGGTTGACTCTGTAGCAGCCCATATAGGTTGTGCCATACAGAACACACAAGCTGCCGCTAGCCATTGTACTTTACATTTCCTCATGGTTACTAGAACTCCTCTTGCTATTAGAATTTGTTAATTATTGATTACGTTTTACAACCACAATAGGTTGAGATACATTTTCTACCGGTTCTTCTTGTTCTTCTACCGCTGCTGGTTCTTCTGCTGCGCTTTCATTTTCATCAACAGTTGTATCATTAGAATCAACAGTTTCTTCAGTTTCATCGGTTGAAGTTGGAACTGTTACTGCATCTGCCAATTCATCACTACTATGTGCTAAACCATCACCACCAATAACAAGACCTTGAATTGTTACAGAATCTTGAGGTTGTACATAAATTGTTGCACCAGCAGGGTACTCAATATTTTTCCCCTTAACAAAAGCACCGCCTACTAAGCCTACAGGACCAAGTAAAACTGCACCAGCTACAGAAGCGCCAGCGGCTTTAACTTCATTACGAGTTTTATCCTTAGCTTCTTTACCTTGTACCGCAGTAAACTGTGTGCCATCGATGGCAGGAATCGTATCAAATGTGATATCTAATGCACCATTACGACCAAAGGAACGTGCTTTTTTCAAAGATGTAATCGTACCAGATCCTACTGTACCTGCAGGAACTAACAACACATTGCCATCCATTACATTTTCTGCTACTGTGAAAGGAACTGTATCACCTTCATGGCTAGTTTTAGAAGAAACGGCTTCATTCAAGGTAACTTTGAAGACTTTGTTGCCAGCTAATGTACCAACTTGGTTAGTAAGTGTTACATTGCTACCATACACTTTTGTTTTCAAAGAAATGATACGTTTTTGTAAAGAGCCACTACCAATACGTCCATTAACACTACGCTCCATCTTTTCTACACGATCCACGAGAGAGCCTGCATTAATACTATTTTGATATGTATATTCCAATGCATCCATTTCTTCACGCAAAGAAATATTTGTGCCGCTACCTTCTACAGAGTCATAGAGAGAATCAACACGTTTACTCAATGTAGCGGAGTTACCATTAAAACCAGTACCATACACGGTTTCATCAAGTTGATTAATGCGGTCCACTACAGCACCATCTTGTACAGCGCCATATACAGTAGTTTCCAAAACATTTGTTTTCTCTGTAACTGTGCCAGGAGCAGCAAATGCAGTGCCTGAAATCAAGGATGCCATTAAAAGTGTAAGTACTTGCTTCTTCATAAATTCCTCCACAACGTATCTAATGTATAACGGTTATACAACAGAATAAGCACGGGCCTAAGACCGTGCTTATTCCCTGAGTCTACTATTTTATATGCTCAGTGGCCATTAAATTTTCAAATCGATAATCGCAGATACACCTACGCCTTGAACACGAGATGCACCAATTGGGTTTGTACTATCAACAGGTACCAAACCTTTAACACGAACCATACCGTTAAAGCTACCTTCTACTTGGGCAACAGCTTTAACCTGTTCAATGCTAGATGCAGGACCAGTAACTTGAGCAGCACCGATATAACCTTTTGTACCAATACTAATGATAGGTACAACTTTAGTTGTATATTCTGTACTTAAGTTATTTTGTTTCAATAATTTATTTAAGAAAGAGTCAATTTGAGGACCGAATTTATTGATAACAATACCGATACCACCAATTTTAGCTGCACCGCCAAGAATACTGCTAAGACCGCCAGCTTGAGTAGTCAAGATGCCACCAAATGCAGTTGTAGTTAAACAAATCCCTAGAACAGCTGTAATAATCTTCTTTTTCATAATAAGCCTCCTATAGATACTTATATTTTAACAAATT
>JAGZGB010000194.1 GCA_018367495.1 Veillonella sp.
GAGCGAGATAGAGTTTGAATTTGACTTAAACGACATAGACAGCATAAAAGATTACATAATTAACAATATGAAAAATACAAATGTAGACTACTTAAGTGAGCCAACACCACAAGATATAGGCCTTAATTTTAATTGTGAATATATAGAAAGAAACGAAAATACAGAAAATGATGATTTTGGTTTCTACGGTTTTCTAAGTTTTAATATAAGTGGATATATACTAGACTACGATTTTGATTACTTTATAAATTATCTAAAAGACTTTGTTAAAAAATGCGGACAAATATTAAAGTCACTATGTGCAAATATATTTATATCTGAAAAAAATTTTAAAACAGAGTATTTTAATTTATTTGAGATGGAGCTTATCGAAAATAAAGATATTGAAGATAAAGAAGAGACTTATGGATAAAACATAAAACCAGCTGAAATCTTCAAATATAATATCACGAATCCCTTGGAGGATCGTTTGAGATATTTGCGGAATCAGAAGGGCACATAAGCTCAGCCCTAAGACGATAGACAAGCTACCTATAATTACAGGGGGATTAAAGTTTGAATAACGTTTAATGAGTTTAATCATATAATCTCCTTTCTTTAGTAACTTATAAATACAAATATTTGTTCTGTATTAATTTATATCATAATAAAATGGTGTTTATATTAATTTTGCATAATTGGTAAAAGAAAAAATAATAGCAAATGCATAGAATGATTATTTATACATGAAAATAATGATATATGAATAAAAAATCACTCTTCATTTATAATTTAAGATTGAATGAAACACACGGATGAGTGTACACATAAAATGCAGCTGTAGAGCGGTGTGTGACATTGGAAATTGTTTGACATGGACTGCTGTAATTGATATACTTACATAGTGCTTTAGGCGAGGTATGCCTAATGGGCATAATTTCGTAAGGAGAATTAGTACAATGGACATTGCCCATCTGAAGTCGGTGAACAAAACAATCGGTGCCAAGCAAACGTTGAAACAAATTGCTAAAGGTGCTGTGAAGTACGTGTTCCTGGGTTGTGATAGTGATGAACGTGTGGTACAGCCTTTACGGATTGCTTGTGAAGAACAGGGAATACCTGTGAATGACAAACACACCATGGATGATCTCGGTCGTGCGTGTCGCATTAAGGTGCGGGCCACAGCTGTAGGCGTCCTACGTTAATCTTGGTAATATCCGATGTAACACTTTGTTATGACGGATCAATTATAAATCTCAAATTTGGAAAGGAGGTGCCCAAATGCCAACAATTAATCAGCTAGTACGCAAAGGCCGCATGAGCTTGACTAAAAAGTCTACAGCTCCTGCCCTTCAAGAATCTCCACAAAAACGTGGTGTATGTACTCGTGTGTACACAGCTACTCCAAAGAAACCAAACTCCGCGCTTCGTAAAGTTGCCCGTGTACGT
>JAGZGB010000028.1 GCA_018367495.1 Veillonella sp.
CTAATCAGGGTGAAAGCCTGACGTGTAAAACACTAGTTCGGTGTAAAAGTCCGAGTAGTATTGCTATGAAATTATAGCAACTTATATTATAGCCTAGAATTAGGTATATTGAAAAGATTTGAAATAAAAAGAATCCCTTTCATTAAAAGAAAGAGATCCTTTTTATTATCTATGTTTTAGTAATTCTTCTGCAGCACCTAAAATACCTAGCATGGAATGTTCAAATACAAGTCCACCTTGCATGAAAATCGTATACGGAGAACGAACAGGACCATCTGCACTTAATTCAATAGAAGAGCCTTGAACAAAGGTACCACCGGCCATGATGATTTTATCTTCGTACCCAGGCATATCACCAGGAATAGGATGTACGTGAGCGTCTACGGGAGAATATGCTTGCATACCTACACAGAAGTGCTCCATTTCTTCTTCATTTTTTAGATTAATAGCTTGAATTAAATCATAGCGATCAGCATTTACCTTAGGGAAGACATCATATCCTAACAATTCACCTACTGCAGCCGTATATACAGCCCCTTTAAGAGCTTGTAATACTACATGAGGAGCCATAAACAACCCTTGGAAGAATAAACGGTAACCAGGCGCATAAGATCCCATATGATCACCAAGTCCTGGAGCAGTGAGTTGGTACGCTGCATCTTCAACTAAGTCTTCACGACCTACGATATAGCCTCCTGTTGGTGCTAAACCGCCCCCTGCATTTTTAATGAGCGAGCCAGCCATAATATCGGCACCAGCTTCTAAAGGTTCTTGAAGCTCTGTAAACTCACCATAACAATTATCTACAAAACAAATAGTATTCGAGTTTTTAGCTTTTACAGCATCTACAATAATCTTAATATCTGCAATTGATAACGGTTCACGCGTACTATAACCACGAGAGCGTTGAATCACTACTACTCGCGTATTGTCATTAACAGCATTAGCGATGGCTTCTACATCATACGTATTATCTTTTAAAGGCACCTCAGTGTAGGTAAACCCCTTTTCTACGAGAGTTCCACGGACCTCACGAGATGCACCGATAACAGATTGCATCGTGTCGTAAGGAGCCCCTACTGCATAGATAAACTCAGTACCCTTAGATCCATTACCCATTAATGCAATAAGAGTTGTTGCTAGTGCATGAGTACCAGATACGAAATGAGGACGAACAATAGCCTTTTCACCTTTAAATACATAGGCGAATACTTCATCTAACTTCTCGCGGCCCACATCGTTATAACCATAACCAGTAGTACCTGTAAAATGATAATCAGATACTTGGCACTCTTTAAATGCTTCTAGTACTTTTTTAGTATTGGCTAACGCAATAGGTTCAAACTTTTTAAATTCAGGTTCAGCCATCTCAAAGGCTTTACTACGTATTTCTTCTAATGTCATGCTAATCCTTCTCTACGAATTAATTCCATAGCTTTATTAAATATAAAATCTTTAGATGTATTATTATCAATATGAATCCATTCAATATATGGCATGCGCTTATACCAAGTGATTTGTCGCTTTGCGAAATGACGAGTATTTTTCTTGATCAAATCTCTACATTCATCAAGATTAATAGTGCCATTTATATAGTCTACAACCTCTTTATAACCAATCCCCTTAAAAGCTTGGCAATCAGGATTTACACCGGACTTAACAAGTTGCTCAACCTCTTCAAGTAAACCTGCATCAAACATCATATCAACGCGTAAATTAATGCGTTCATATAACTGATCACGATCTCTCATAAGGCCAATAACAGGCCCTTTATAAGATAAGCCATCATTTGTCTGATTACGTAACGAATCTACATCACCATGATGCAATATTTCAATAACTCGATACAAACGATGCTTATCATTATATTGAATGTCTATATTATGTTTTCTTCCTAATGTGAAAGCATATTCTCGTAAACCATCAATACCTTTAGTATTAAATAACTCATCTAGTTCTAATCGTAAATTTTCATCAGGCTTAACGTCATTAAAGTTATAGTTCTCTAATAACGATTGAACATATAACCCTGTACCACCAGACAAAATAGGGAGAATATTCCTGTCATTTAATCTACCAATTATCTCTTTAGCTTGATTTTGGAAAATAGATACTGAATATGAATCATTTGGTTCTAATATATCGATAAGATGATGTTTCACACGGTTAAGTTCATCCACCGATGGTTTAGCGGTACCAATATTGAGTTGTTTATATACTTGATAAGCATCACCAGAAATAACCTCAGCATGTAGCTGTTCTGCTAAGTACAAGGTAAGATCTGTTTTGCCTACTGCCGTTGGTCCAACGATGGTAATTAAGGGATTCACATTAACTCCTTCATATATACACCATAGCCTATTCGACTATATTTTCCGCCCACCCACTGATGGGGTGGATAGTTTTGAAAGACCGAACTAAATGGTCGTTCTTTAATAATAACACCATACGTGGCAACACGCATAGCCTGTGCCATAATTTCATCATCTATATGACTTTCCACAGTATGTCCCCGAAGAGGTTTGAATTGAGGACTTTCCTCTACAGGAACTTCAAACATAGGATCAAAATAAATAATATCAATACTATTGTCAGGTAGGTTTGGTAAATAGTGCTCAAAGGTATCATGATTTACTATAATACGTCGCAATACATTCGTTACACTATCATCACTATGAATATAATGAGCTAAACCATGACTAGTGGCAAGCCATATAGGTAAAGACCCTTCTAGGCCAGTTATTTGAGCCTGTGGGTAACCATAACTCACTACAATACTGTCACTACCAAGGCCAATTGTACAGTCTAAAAACGTAAACTTATCTCTATTAGATAATCCTTTTTTATCTAATATGACTTGTACCGCATTAACTAGATGATCGCCTTCACCGCGTTGTAAACGTAATATACGTAATTGAGCCATAGACAAATGAAAGGTATGTTGTTGATTTTCCGGGAAATGAATCGTTAATCCTGAACTAGTAAGAACCGCAATATATTCGCATTGATACTTACCGAATAAGGCTGGTATCGATGTTTTACCTCGTTTAATATATGTCATATGCATAGAGGAAGCCAGTGCTTTGGCTTCCTCCTGAATGGCCTCATTAGATTTTTGAGATGTCGTTAGTATATTCATATTAAGACCGTAAGAATAATTTACCTAATTCATCAGGTGTAAACTTGATTATCGTTGGACGACCATGAGGACATACGTACGGCTTCTCAGTACTAAAGAGATCCTCAATTAAGGTAGTCATTTGATACATATTTAAATTATGACCTGCCTTGATGGCCCCTCTACAAGATGCATACGCTAACATTTCATGTCGCAACTGAGCCTTAGTAGGCTGTTGGTGTTCGTGTAAGTAAGAGAATACATATTGGAGAATTTCAAAAGCTTTAGATTCAACTAAATCTACAGGAGCGCCTACAAGTTTTATCTTTGTTGGGCCACCTAATTCTACATCAAATCCAAGATCTAGTAAGGTTTCTCGCTCTTCCTCTACCAAATTCATTTCATCATCTGTAGCCTCACTATATTGAGGCACAAGGATAGATTGCATAGGAATGGATTCAGAAGACTTACAAAGCTTATCATAACGTACACGTTCATGAGCTGCGTGTTGGTCTATTATGTAGAGATCATCACCCTTTTTAGCCAAAATATAACAAGAAGCGACTTGCCCCATAGGTAAGAATCCAGAATTTTGAATGGTACGTTCCTCTGTATTTTCTTCACGAATATCTTGAGCTAAAGACTTAAATTTCTCAACGTCTTCCTTCGTATAACTAGTATATTCAGTAGGAACAGCATCGAAGCTTTCGTCTGTAAAGGACGACTGTTCATAAGTAGCCTTTGGTAGAGGTGGTGTAAAACCCTTAGTTTTAAGACTCTCTACAAACTGTGTAGTCTCACCGCGCATGACTTCATATCCTTTAGTACGGCGACTACCAAATACTTTGTCATAATCTACAGCAGTAGCTATATGCTCAGCAGACTGCATCTCATCTTGTACCACAGAAGGTATTCTATACGAATCATACGTACTACTGCCATGATGAGATAAACTACCATAAGAACTAGAATTAGTAACTGTATCATTATTGTTAGTATTTACGTCATTACTATTAGTTTCATTATTACGGAAATCAGCTCCATTATTAATTGTGCCATTCATATAAGAGGATGATTCTCGTTCGTATCGCTCATGTAGTGGATTATTTAAGGCGTTTAAAATACCATGATAAACTGCTTTAAATATAATCTTATCATCAGAGAATTTTACTTCACTCTTTCGTGGATGAACGTTAATATCAACCATACCAGCAGGTACAGTAATATTAAGTACCACTAAAGGATGACCGTTTTTAGGTAATAATGCATGGTAAGCATTATCTATAGCTTTCATAATAGTTTTATCTGAAATCACTCGATTATTGACGATAATAGTCTGCCAAATTCTCGTACTTTTAAGAAGTGTCGGTTTGCTTACTACACCATCAATATAGATAGAGTCACTTTCATAAGCAACAGAGAAAATATCATCTTTTGTTTTATAGCCATATAATGCAGCTACTGTATCACCAATATTGCCGTTGCCAGGAGTAATAATAGCCACACGGTTATCTACGATGAGTTTAAAAGATATGTGCGGATTACTAAGGGCTAATTTTCCAACAATATCTTGAATCTTAGAAGATTCTGTACGTTCTGTTTTCAAGAATTTACGACGCGCTGGCGTATTATAGAACAAATCTCTTATTTCAATAGTTGTACCCGGCGCAGCACCATAAGGAATACAATCGGTAAAAGTACCACCATCTACGGTAATACGAGTGCCCAAATCAGAATCAGCTTTACGTGTAGTCAAAGAAAAATGAGACACCGAGGCAATACTAGCCAAAGCCTCACCACGAAAGCCTAGAGAAGCAATATCAAATAAATCCTCTACCTGTTGTATTTTAGAGGTAGCATGACGTAGGATTGCTAACCGTGCATCCTCTTCAGTCATGCCAATACCATTATCGGTAATGCGCATATATGCCACACCACCATCTCCAATTTCTATTTCAATATTGGTCGAAGAAGCGTCAATGGAGTTTTCAATGAGCTCTTTAATAACAGATGCGGGACGTTCCACAACTTCGCCAGCAGCTATTTTATTGATTGTGGTTTCATCCAACACATGAATGGTTGCCATTATTTTCCGCCTCCTTTACGAGCCTCCTCTTGTAGTTCATATAATTTATTTAATGCTTCAATCGGTGTCATACTCATTACATCTACTTCTAGCAAGCTATCAACTACTGAATGAGTAAACAGATTGCCCAGTGGAGAATCATTCACTTGTTTAATAGATTGTTTAAGTGCATTATTAGGTTGACCGCCAATGACACGGTTATTTAAATCACTAGTATCATGACTTTGATCTTCCAATGATTCCAAAATTACCTCTGCTCGTTTTAACACAGAATTTGGTAATCCTGCCAATCTCGCTACATGAATACCATAGCTACGGTCTGCACCACCTCTGATGATGCGGCGCAAGAATGCAACATCCTTACCTTTTTCTTTTACAGCAACTGTGTAATTCTTTAATTTACTATAGCTTTCTTCTAAACAAATTAGCTCATGGTAATGGGTAGCAAATAATGTCTTACCGTGAATATGCTTACAAATATGCTCAACTACGGCTTGGGCAATACTTAAACCATCAAATGTACTCGTGCCACGACCAATTTCGTCAAGAATAATCAAGCTATTATGAGTAGCATTTTCTAAGATATAGGCTACCTCTTTCATTTCCACCATAAAAGTACTTTGACCAGTAGAAATATCATCACTAGCGCCTACGCGCGTAAAGATGCGATCTACAGGCGAAATAGATGCTTCACGAGCAGGAATAAAGGAGCCAATTTGAGCCATAATCATCAAAATAGCAGCTTGACGCATGTAAGTCGATTTACCTGCCATATTAGGACCTGTAATGAGTAAGAACTCCTCATCATCGTGATTTAAAACAATATCATTCGGTACAAATACCTCTCGTTTTAAGAATTTTTCAATTACAGGATGACGACCATCACGAATATTAATTTGACCATTCATTACAATGGTAGGAGAAATATAATTCTCTTCGTAACCTACTAGTGCCAAAGAACACAATACATCAAGCTCAGCAAGAGCACGTGCTGTTTCTTGTACATCTTTAATAACAAGTTTTATATCATTCCGTAATTGTTGATATAGTTCATGCTCTAAAGCGATTATCTTATCTTTAGCGCTAAGGATTTTGATTTCAAACTCTTTTAATTCCGGTGTAATATAACGCTCTGCATTAGCTAAGGTTTGTTTTCGAATAAAGTAATCTGGTACTTGTTCAGATTTATTATGAGATACTTCAAAATAGTAACCAAACACCTTATTATAGCCAGTTTTAATTTTAGATAAACCAGTAGCTTCTTTAATGTCTGCTTCCATCTTGGCTAGCCATTGTTCACTATTAGTAGCTAATGAACGTAGTTCATCTAGATCTGCATTAAAACCATCCTTAATAACTCGACCTTCCTTTAATGTCAATGCTGGTTGATCTGCAATAGCACGACATAACAAATCATATATATCTTTATGGTCTTGAATGCGCTCATTAATAGATGTTAATGATAAACTTGCACATGTACTTAAAAGATTTTTAATATCAGGTAAAACAGCTAATGATTCGCGAAGTGCTGTTAAATCTCTAGGTGAAACAGAACCAGTTTCTACACGACCTACGATGCGCTCAAAGTCATAAATACAATCTAGTAAGCTACGAATATGAGACCGCTCTGCTCCACGTGTAATAAGTTCTGCTACGGCAGCTTGTCTACGCTGAATTTGATTAACATCAGTCAATGGACTTTCAAGCCATTGTTTTAATAGACGTGCACCCATAGGTGTCAGTGTACGATCAAGCACATCAAGTAATGTACCTTTTTGACCACCATCACGTAAGTTATGAGTTATCTCTAAATGGCGTAAAGAAGATGTATCTAAAATAAGGCGATTACCCACACTTAATTGATGAACATAATTAATATGAGAAATTTCAGACTTAATAATATCCTCTAAATATAAAAGCATATAGCCTAATGCTTCCCATACGTCCTCTTCCATGAGGCCTAGGCTACCAAAGTGGGTAATTGCTTTTTCCGCTACCTCACGCTGTGTATGATGTGTACTAAAAGGAGATAATACAATATTACTAAATTGATTATTCATAAAGTCTTTTATATCTTGTGGTAGTACAGTTCCTTCAGGCAATATAATTTCAGACGGTCGATACATGCTAAGTGCATCAAACATATCACTTCGTTTTTCACAATCAGTAATGCGATGCCAAATAACTTCCCCAGTAGATACATCTGAAAATACGAGTATCCATGCATCTTTTACCATATAAAATAATGATAAAAAGTTATTTGACCGAGCATCATTACCATTTTCGGTCATTACGGTGCCTGGTGTAATGACTTTAATAACATCACGCTTAACGATGCCTTTAACAGCTTTAGGGTCTTCTAATTGTTCACAAATAGCAACTTTATAGCCTTTTTTTACCAATGTTTCTATATAACTTTCAGCAGCATGAAAAGGAACGCCACACATTGGTGTGCGTTCCTCATCTCCTGTTGGGCGACCGGTTAAGGTTATATTCAGTTCACGAGATGCAATTAATGCATCATCATTAAATAATTCATAAAAGTCACCTAAACGAAAGAACAGTAATTCTTCAGAATATCTAGATTTAATATCTAAATACTGCTCCATCATAGGTGTTTGCTTTTTTGCCATACTTACCCCTTTTGTATTGTACCGTAGCAAACCCAAGTTTGTGCTTTATCAATATAAGCAGGTACAGTTTCTCCAATTGATAAAGAATCATCTTTCGGGAATAAAACCATTTTATTACCCGATGTCCGACCAAACCACATATCTTCATCTCGAGGACTTGGCCCCTCTACAATAATATCAAACACTTGCCCTTCCATAGATTTATTTAGCTCATAAGAGATTTCATTTTGTACATCCATCAACGTTTGCAAACGTACGCGTTTAACCTCTTCTGGAATTTGATCATCCATAGTTGCAGCTGGCGTTCCAGAGCGTTTTGAATAGATAAACGTATATGCCATATCATACCGTACATCTTTTAAGAGTTGTAACGTAGCTTGGAAATCTTCCTCTGTTTCCCCTGGAAAACCGACAATAATATCTGTAGTGAGAACTATATCTTTAATTTTCTTACGACAGTAAGAAAGTAGTTCTTTATAATGCTCTACCGTATAATGACGGTTCATTTTTTTCAAGATACGGTCAGATCCCGATTGAATTGGTAAATGTAAATGAGTAACGATATTAGAAGAACGGCCGAGTGCATCAATCATGGATTTTGTCATATCTTGCGGATGACTTGTCATATAGCGAATACGTTCAATACCTGGAATACCATCAAGAGCATCCACTAATGTACCAAAATCTGTACCATCTTTAAAATCTAAGCCATAGGAGTTTACATTTTGCCCTAATAAAGTGATTTCTTTAAATCCTTTTGCACCTAGTTCAGTTACCTCTTTTACAATGGCCTCTACAGGGCGACTAATTTCTCTGCCACGAACGTGAGGAACAATACAATACGTGCAGAACTTATTGCATCCATTCATAATAGGTACCCATGCATAAAAAGAGCCATTAGGTTTTGCTTCTAATTCAGGTAACACGGAATTATCCATGTCTACATTGATTTGGTGTGTATGACCTCGTTGCACCTCTTCAATCATTTCATTAATATGCTGAATATTATGAGTACCTAACACAATATCAATATGAGGGGCTCGTTTAAACATTTCAGCTTGATTTTTCTGAGCCATACATCCAGTTACGGCAAGAATCAAATTTTTATTTTTACGTTTTAGTCTCATTAGCTCACCTATGCGGCCATAGACTTTATTTTCTGCGTTCTCACGCACTGCACAAGTGTTTAATAAAATTAAATCTGCAGTTTCTACGTCCTCTGTAGGAATATAACCTACGGATTCTAACTGATGCGATAAGCGCTCAGAATCAGCGGTATTCATTTGACAACCATAGGTGTAAATATAATAAGACTTCATTCTAACTCCTATACTTTAACAATCTTACGTTTTGTTTCCACAATACTTTTAACTTTAATAGATATACGTTCAATAGACATACCCGTAATATATTCTATTTCATTACGAACAGACTTTTGTACCTGTTGCATTAATGCTTTAACAGGATAACCATGTTCAATCACAACAGCCATATCGACGATGAGACCATTTTGACCTTTATCACTCTTTTTGAAAGAAATGACACTTGATTCATCAACACCTACAACTTTTTTTAAGCCATTACGAATCAATTTAATTATTACAGCATCATCAAAGGTAAGTCGTCCATAATAACTGAAAGCAGGTCGAACAACAGACCGTTCAAATCCTTCTGACCCAATTTGTCCCAACGTAGATTGATCCTGTTTTTTTAACGTACGTCGACGCCACATGGTTTTAATTGGATCAATTAGATAACCTCTAAAATGAGGTTTCAATTCCATCGTTGGAACCGGAATAATATGTTTACCTTCTTTTAGACGTGCATGTTGCGCCTTTTCAATTTCTTTAGGTGTAGCAATATCTTCAATGCGAATATATCGATCAGGATCTTGCAATCCTAATGCTTTAGTAATTTTCTTAACCATATTATCGGATGTACCAATAATCATAAGCTTATTAGGATTGATTTTATCTAATTGTTCACGTACGGATTTTACTTGTACTTCGTCTTGAAAGATAGCACGTCTTACCGCTTTTAGACGACTAGATTCTTTTTTAGCAGAAAAGCCTGCTACGATTTTATTATCATGAATTAAAATACCATCATCGATAATACATTCAATTTGATTTTCATGAGCCACTACGAGCGCACGATGGCTTTTACCAGTACCACTACTACCTACAAATGCAACGACTTCCATAGTTTACCTCATCGTTTATAACAAACTAATAAATTCTGATACATCTTGACTTGAAACTAAATAATCTCCAAAATTATCAGGTTTCTTACCTGGAATACCATGATAATCAGAACCACCAGTAATAAATAGGTTATGTTTTTTCGCTAATGCTTTGTATCTTGCTACATCTTCATCATTATGTTTCGAATGATATACCTCCATACCATCAAAATCATAATCCAACATTTCTACCACATATTCATCACTTGTAACCAATTTAGGATGAGCCATAACAGCAAGACCACCTGCTTTGTGAATGATATCAATAATATATGGTACCTCTACCTTTACTTTAGGCACATAGCATGGGCTATCCTTACGCAATATCCCTTTAAACACCTCATTAATATCCTTAGCATAACCACCATCAATTAAAAGTGCACCAATATGAGGACGTCCATAGGCTTTAGTGTGAGGAAACTGTTTAATAAGCTCTTCTTTTGTAATATGATATCCTTCATTATTACAACGTCTTATAATTTCATCTATACGTTCTTCCCGTTTTGTTTTAAAGTACGTAACAAAGTCAATTAGGTCTTTATTATGCTCATTAAAACGATAGCCTAAAATATGAATTGATTTATCTTTGTAATCAGCACTAAATTCACAACCATTAACAATTTTAATAGTTTTTTTAGGATCTAGTTCTTGTTGAGCAGTACGTAATGCCTTAATACCGTCAATTTCATCATGATCAGTTAATGACATCATAGATACATTACAGTTCAATGCAAATTGAAGTAATTCTTTAGGTGCATTAATTCCATCTGAATAAATAGAATGCATATGAAAATCAACGAGCATATGATACCTCCCATTACAAATATCTTATTTTTTAATTATGACTGATTTAGTCCATTAATTCAAGTTTATAAAGAAAAATTGCGATCCTAATGAGCATTCACTAGAATCGCAATTATATTATAAATCTCGAAGTAATTCTGTTACTTTAGTAGCTACAGAATCAATAGCACATGGAAGTGCTTCACCCGTTTTTCGGATTTGAATTTCTACTTCATTATTTTCGAGAGTATTTTTACTTACTGTAATACGAAGTGGGTAGCCAATTAAATCAGCATCTTTAAACTTAACGCCTGCACGATCTTTACGATCATCTAACAATACATCTACACCAGACTCTTGTAAAGCAGTGTAAATGGATTGACTAGTAGACATCAAAGCTTCATCTTTTGCATTAATAGGTACAATAACTGCTTCGAATGGAGCAATAGAACGTGGCCAAATAATTCCATTTTCATCGTGATATTGCTCAATGGCTGCAGCTAATGTACGAGATACACCAATACCATAACAGCCCATAATCATAGGATTAGGACGACCATTTTGGTCTAAGAATGTAGCTTGTAATGCTTCAGAATATTTTGTGCCTAATTTAAATACTTGACCAACTTCAATACCTTTAGCATGTTCTAATGCACCACCACAAGTTGGGCAAACATCGTCATCTGTAATTAAACGAATTGGTGCAACAATAATATCTTCTACATTAAAGTCACGTTTAGGATTGATATTAATATAGTGCGCATCTTTCTTATTGGCACCGCCACAAACATTATAAGTTTCCATAACAGATTCATCCACAACAATAGCAAACTCCTCTGTTTGTTTTAATCCTACTGGACTGATGAAACCAGCTGTTAAGCCAACTTTTTCTAATTCTTCAGGTGTAGCCATTTCAGGTTCTACAGAACCAAGGACTGCATGTTGTACTGCCACTTCATTGACTTCATGATCACCACGAACAATTGCTAATACCACTTTACTATCAATGGAGAATACTACAGCTTTAATAGTTTTATGTAGTGGTAAATTCAACATTTCCGCCACAGCTTCAATAGTACTAGCATTAGGGGTATCTACAACGGATAACTCTTGCAGTGCTTCTTCTTCCTGTTTCATAATACCAGGTTTACCAATTTCAATGTTGGCAGCATAGTCACATTTTGTGCAATATACAATATCAGCTTCACCAGCTTCAGCGATTGCCATAAATTCATGTGTTCCACTACCGCCGATGGCACCACTATCAGCTTCTACAGGACGGAATGTAAGACCACAACGTGTAAAAATACGTGTATATGCATCATACATAGATTTATAAGATTCGTCTAAACCAGCTTCATCTATATCAAAGGAATAAGCGTCCTTCATAATAAATTCGCGGCTACGCATTAAACCATAACGTGGACGACGTTCATCACGGAATTTACTTTGGATTTGATATAAATTTACTGGTAATTGACGGTATGAGTTAATCTCATTTTTTACAAGAGTTGTAATCATCTCTTCATGAGTTGGTCCCAAGCAAAATTCATTATCATGACGATCATTAATACGCATCATTTCTGCGCCATATGCGTTCCAACGGCCAGACTCTTTCCAAATTTCTGCAGGTTGTAAGATAGGCATCATGATTTCTTGAGCACTAGCACGATCCATTTCTTCACGTACAATTGCTTCAATTTTTTTGATACTTCTCCATCCTAATGGCAAAAAGCTATATAAACCATTTGCAGTTTTGCGAATAAAACCTGCGCGAAGCATAAGCTGTTGGCTAACTACATCAGCGTCAGAAGGAACCTCACGCAATGTAGGTGCATATAATTTAGTGGCTAACATAAAGACTCCTCATTTAAGTTTTCTAAATATTGATCAATTTCTCTAAATAATGTATCTACTAATTCAGCTTCTGGTACAGTCTTGATAACTTCCCCCTTACGGAAAACAATACCTTGACCATTACCGCCAGCAATGCCAAAATCAGCTTCACGAGCCTCTCCTGGCCCATTTACAACACATCCCATAACAGCTACTTTAATAGGTGCTTTAATGGATGCTAAGCGCTCCTCTACAATACCTGCCATGTCAAATAGATTGACTTGGCATCGTCCGCATGTAGGACAGGAAACCATTGTAGCACCAAAGTTGCGTAATCCCAAGTTACTTAAAATACTCCGGCCTACTTCTATTTCATGTATTGGATCACCCGTTAAAGATACCCGTAATGTATCACCAATGCCGTCCAATAATAAAGCACCAATACCCATAGCAGACTTAATAGTACCTTGTTTTATCGTCCCAGCTTCAGTAACACCTAAATGCAAAGGATACGGAATCTTATCGGATAACTTACGATAGGCTTCTACCATTAAAGGAACTTCTGTCGCTTTAATGGATAATTTCATTTGGCGATAGTCGAGCTTTTCAAGAATTCTTACGTGTTCTAGTGCAGTCTCTACCATGCCGTCTGCTGTAGGATGACCACCATAAGCATCGAGGATATGCTTAGGTAAAGAACCAGCATTAACACCTATACGAATTGGAATCTGTTTAGGTTTAGCTTTTTCAATAACAGCTAAAACCTTATCTTCTCCGCCAATATTACCCGGGTTAATACGTAATCCATCAACATTATTCTCGATAGCTTCTAAAGCTAATTTATAGTCGAAATGAATATCAGCAATTAAAGGAATATTAATACCCGCACGAACCGCTTTTAATGCTTTTGCAGATTCCATTGTAGGAACAGCAACGCGAACTAATTCACAGCCAGCCTCAGCTAAACGGTTTATTTCAGCTATAGCCTTTTCCGTGTGAACCGGATCAGTGGTAATCATAGATTGAATGCTTACCGGTGCATAATCACCTATTTTAACTGTACCTACATAGATACCATTTGTTGGTTTACGTACAATCATTCTAATCTCCCATCTATCTTATAGTAATCGGAATATATCCTGAGTTGTTACATATAAGAATAATGCTACCATCAAAGCAACACCAACCATTTGAATATACATAAGTGCCTTAGCAGGTAACTTCCGACCTGTGATAGCTTCAGCTAAAATAATAATTAAATGACCACCATCTAATACAGGTAATGGCAAAAGATTAATAACCCCTAAGTTAATACTTAAAAATGCTGCAAAACTTAATAGCGGCGCAAAGCCAGATTGTGCAATAGTACCAGCCATTTGTGAAATACCTACGGGGCCAGATAACTCTGCTGCCTGTGTGCCTCGAATCATATCGTATAAGCCACTTAACATGGCTACAATAGTTTGACCTGTACGAGTAACGGCTAAACTAAATGATTCACCAATACTATAAGTTTCTCGAGTAAAACTAGGATAAATACCAATTTTGGGACTATCCTGTTCCATTTTGGGAATCACTGTAGTTTCTAAATTTTGCCCATCTCTATCTACTACAACAGTAACACCATGATTGGCAGTACCTTGTAGGCTAGGTCGAATTTCATCCCATGTAGAAATCTTTTTACCATCGATAGTTATAATTCTATCATTAGATTGTAAGTGAGCCTGTTCAGCAGCACTACCAGGGATGATATTACCAATAACAGGATCATTTGTATACGTGAGATTACCTACTGTTGCATTGAGGCCAAAGAATAAAACGATGGCCAATAAAAAATTGAATATAGCCCCTGCAGAAATAACAATAAATTTCTTCCATGCAGGTTTAGTATAAAATGAGCGCTCATTAAGAGGCTCGTCAGGTGTCATACCTGCAATACGATTAAAGCCACCAAGAGGAATGATACGAATTGAGTATAAAGTTTCCCCTTTTTGAACCTTGAAAATGGCAGGTCCAAAACCAATGGCAAATTCATCTACTTGCATACCTGACATTTTTGCTGTAATAAAGTGGCCTAATTCATGAATAAACACGATTAAACCAAATACAAATATTGTGGCTAATGCCGTTGTCATATATACTCCTATACCATCAATGATGTAGCCTTTTCACGAGCCCATCTATCAATGGCTAATAAATTGTCTAACGTAAAGTCATCTTCAGGTCCCATAGATTCAAGGACTGATGTAACGACTTTATAAATATCACCAAAGGCTATTTTATCATCTAAAAATGCATAAACTGCTGTTTCGTTTGCAGCATTAAACACAGCTGGTTTAAAACCACTCGCTCGGCCTACTTCATAAGCAAGACCAAGAGCAGGAAAATCATCATATCGAGGTGGCAAAAATTCTAATTGTAAAGCTTTTGAAAAATCTAAATGATTCATATGTAAAGTTTCACGTTTAGGATATGTCAAAGCATACTGAATAGGCTCTCTCATATCAGGATTCCCCATTTGTGCTAAGATAGCCCCATCTTTCATTCGTATCATTGAATGAACAATGCTTTGTGGATGTACCACTACGTCAATATGATCAAAATCAAAACCAAATAGCCAGTGAGCTTCGATTACTTCTAACCCTTTATTAAATAGAGATGCAGAGTCAATCGTAATCTTGTTGCCCATATTCCAAGTGGGATGACGCAGGCAATCAGCAGCGGTAGCAGTTTGAATCTTATCAGAATCCCAAGTACGTAACGGCCCACCAGAAGCAGTAACTATTAAGGAATCAACATTCTCCCGTTCTTGCCCTTCTAAACACTGGAATATAGCGCTATGTTCACTATCGATTGGTAATATCTGAACATCATACGCTTTAGCAAGCGAAGTAATTAGTGGACCACCAGCGACTAGTGTTTCCTTATTAGCAAGACCAATAGTTTTGCCTTTTTTAATAGCTTCTACTGTTGGTTCAATACCTGCGGCACCAACAATAGCAGTTACAACCATAGTTGCTTCTTGAATCGTAGCAGCGGCTATGAGCGCTTCATTACCGCCCACAAGTTTTGCAGTACCTGTATAACGACATTGTAATTCTTTAAAAGCACTTTCATCAACTAGACCAGCTACTAACGGCTGATATTCTTTAATTTGTTGTTCTAAGAGGTCAATATTATGATGTGCCACTAAGGCAACCACCTTGAATTGATCTGGATGTTGAGACACTACATCTAGTGTCTGAGTACCGATTGAACCAGTACTGCCAATAATACTTAGGTATTTCATAAGCTTACCTCTATTAGATTAGAACGAGAATAGTAATATATAAATCAATGTAATAGGAGCCGTAAATAATAAGCTATCAAAACGATCCAATACACCACCATGACCTGGTAGTAAAGTCCCAGAATCTTTCACATTACATAATCGTTTAATCTTTGATTCAAATAAATCACCTAATGGTGCAAGTATACCGCTAATCATACCAACATGAATACCCATCCACCATGGAATGCCTACGATATACGAAAATACAGCGCCTGTAATAATACAGCCAATAAAGCCACCAATAAAACCTTCTAATGTTTTATTAGGACTAATGGATGGAACAATTTTACGTTTACCAAAAGCACGACCAGCAAAGTACGCAAAAGTATCACTAGCCCAGGTAGTAAATAATAACAACCATAAAATAATTGTTCCCCAATTATATAATTCAAATGGCATTGATAAAGACATATAAATAGAGTCATGACGAATCATAAGCAAAGAAGTCATACCAATACCAACATACAATAAACCAAATACACTAAAAGAAATGCTAGCTAAGGAATATTTATTTTCACCAAACGTACATAACATATAATTGGCTGATAAACTCAATACTAAAATAGCTAGTGTTAAAATATACTGATGACATGCAAAGGCAATTATCAACAATAAGATACTGATATAACCCCATAAAATGGACATGCGCACATGTTTAGCTTTACCTAGTAAAACAAACTCACGCCACCCCAATAGAGCTAATAATGTAATAAGAACATCATACACAGGTCCGCCTAATGTAATGGCCCCCAAGGCAATAATAAAACCTATAACCGCGGTTATAACACGTGTTTTTAACATTTTTTATTCCTCATCACGTAAGCCACCAAATCGGCGTTCTCGTTTTTGATATGCTGCAACAGCCTCTAATAATGTTTCTTTAGTGAATTCTGGCCAATGTAAATCAGTAAACCAGAATTCAGCATAAGCTAGCTGCCACAATAAAAAGTTACTAATTCTAAAATCACTACTTGGGCGAATTAATAAGTCTACGTCGCTAAACTCTTTAGTGAAAAGTTGAGAACTAACATAGTCTTCTGTAATATCCTCTGTAGTAATAGATCCATCTACAACAGACTTGGTGATGTTGCGGATAGTCCTAACTATTTCATCACGCCCACCATAGTTAATAGCTAACTGTAAGGTAAGGCCTGTATTATTCTGAGTTAATAATTCTGCATCGCGAATGATTTTTTGAAGCTCCTCTGAAAGAGCACCAATATATCCAATAAAGCGAATACGTACATTATGTTCATGCATATACTTAACATTATTGTTTAAGTATTCTTTTATGAGAGCCATAAGTAAAGAAACTTCCTGTTCTGGACGCTTCCAGTTCTCTGTAGAGAAACCATATACCGTAAGAGCTCTAATTCCAATCTCATCTGCAGAAATAACAATCTGCTTTAATACATCAGCCCCTGCACGGTGCCCCATGGATCGTGGCATTCCTCTTCGCTTAGCCCAACGACCATTGCCATCCATAATAATAGCAACATGTTTTGGTATTGCATTACTATCAATAATAGGCGTATCAGATAATTTACGGTTAAATAATTTCTTTAGCATAGTCTACCTCGATATAGTTTCCGAAGTCGCTGGCAATCATTGGTCTATATACTAGTATATGTAAACACTTATCAATCTTGGTAATACGTGCTACATAAAGTCCCTTATCAGCAATATCAAAAAAGCGATTAAAGGATCCTCCAATCATTACCTTAAAAGGAATATGGGCAGCTTGCAAACGAGACTTTGCAAGCTGCCATGGCATTCCAATAAGGCTATTAGAATCTAACATTATACTTCTAATACGTCCTTTTCTTTTACTGCTTTTAACTCATCAATCTGCTTAATTTTAGCATCTGTAAGTTTTTGGATTTGATCTAAACCGTCTTTAGCATCATCTTCAGTAATAGTTTTAGCTTTTTCTTCTTTTTTCAATGCATCATTTACATCACGACGAATGTTACGTACTGCAACTTTCGCATCTTCTGCTTTTTTATGTACTACTTTAACGATTTCTTTACGGCGTTCCTCGGTTAATTGAGGAATAGTCAAACGAATTTGAGCACCATCATTACCAGGATTTAAACCAAGATCAGATTGTAAGATTGCTTTTTCAATTGCGCCAATCATAGTTTTATCCCAAGGAGCAATCACGATCATACGAGGCTCAGGCACGGAGATATTCGCAACTTGGTTAATTGGAGATGGGCTACCATAGTAATCCACCATTACTTTATCAAGCAATGCTACACTAGCACGACCTGTACGGATAGATGCGAATTCATGTTTTAAAGCCTCAATAGACTTATTCATGCGATCTTCTGCTTGCTGCAACAATTCTTTAATTTCCATTTGAATTATTCTCCTCGAACTATGGTACCAATCTCTTCACCTTTAGCGGCTTTAGTGATGTTACCAGGAATGTCCATGCTAAATACAATGATAGGGATATTATTATCTTTACATAAAGTTGTAGATGTTGCATCCATAACTTTTAATTCTTTTGTGATGATATCATTATATGTTAATTCATCAAATTTAACGGCATTCGGATTCGTCTTAGGATCGGAATCATATACACCATCAGCAAACTTCTTCGCCATCAAAATTGCATCTGCTTCAATTTCAGCAGCTCGCAATGCAGCCGTTGTATCTGTAGAGAAATATGGTTTACCAAGACCAGCACCAAAGATTACGATACGTTTTTTCTCCAAGTGACGAATGGCACGACGGCGAATATAAGGTTCTGCAATTTCTTGCATTTCGATAGCAGTTTGAACGCGAGTATCTACGCCTGCTTGTTCTAATGCATCTTGCAATGCTAAGGAGTTCATTACTGTTGCTAGCATACCCATATAGTCAGCTGTAGCACGATCCATACCTTGGTTACTACCAGCTAACCCTCTCCACAAGTTACCGCCACCAACAACAATTGCGATTTCTAAATCAGTGGATTTTGCTAAAGCAGCAATTTCTTTTGCAAATTCTTCAACAACATCAGGGTTAATACCAAAACCTTGTTCACCCGCTAATGCTTCACCACTCAACTTCAAAACAATACGTCTAAAGTTTCTCTTTGCCATGTGTTTACTCCTCTATTGCAAAATAAGAGAACACTGTACGGTGTTCTCTTATTATTTCTTAATTATTTACCAACAGATGCCATTACTTCAGCTACGAAGTCATCTTGGCGTTTTTCAATGCCTTCGCCCAAACCGTAGCGAACAAAACGACGTACGTTGATGTTTTCACCGATTTTTGCAATATTTTCA